>JAYVXP010000024.1:0-25991 GCA_043785125.1 Bacteroidia bacterium | reverse complement strand
ATTGTGTTGTGGACATTGGAGCGGGCTTAGGTGAAGAGGTGGTGATATATGCTTTGCTGGTCGGGGAAAGCGGGTTGGTTCATGCCCTCGAAGCCAATCCATCAACGTATTCCGGTCTGCAATACATGTGCAAAAAAAACATGTTTACCTGGGTAGTGCCACATAACCTGGCGATATACAATTCCAATGGTGAGGTGACAATTGAAGATGATGAAGAAAATTATCTTACCAATACAATCAATGTAGCCAATTCGGGAAAAGCAGGGTTTACGGTAAAGGCCCAAACCCTTGATGCGATGGTGAAAGAAAACAACATTATCAAAATTGACTTCCTAAAATCAAATATTGAAGGCGCGGAGCAACATCTTATCGAAGGCATGAAGGATGCCGTGAAAATAATCAGAAATGTTTGCATCTCCTGTCATGATTTCCGGCACACTTATCACAACCACGGAGAGTTTTACATGACAAAACAAAAGGTAATGACCTTCTTGCAAGAGCACGGATTTGAGATCACGATACGCAATACCGGTAACCGGGTTGTGGATAACTATATTTATGCAAGGAACATTCGATTCAATTGATCTTGCATGCCCAACATTCTGTTTTATACCCCTTTCAATCAGCGTTCCAGGGACACAGAATCCCTCATGATCGCCTTTCGGCAACGGGGGCACCAGGTGATTAGTCTGAGTCAGCAAGAAGGTTATCTGATCAATGATTTTTTAAACGCCAGCGGGGTGAGTGCTTCTTCTTATGTTTTGCCCGGAAAACGAAGTGGCTGGTGGTATTATTTTCGTCATCTGATTTTTTTTATCAGCTTTTGTCGGAAACATAAAACAGACATCGTTTACAGCCATCTGGAACCGGCCAATTTTGTGGCGGCCATCGGTCAGTATTTTATCAAAGCAAAAACATACCTGTGCCGCCACCATATCGATGAGGGGCTGCTGTATCAATTTGACAAGGATTTTTATTATCGCATTACCTACCGCCTCGCAAGGAAAATTATTGTTGTTTCCCATCATGCCAAACGATACATGATGGAACGGGAACAGATCCCGGCAAGAAAGATTATTCACATCAACCTGGCTTACAATTTTGGACTCTACCCTAAACCCAATGAGGAAAAAATTAGGGATATTCGGGATCAGTATAAAGCGGAAATATTGCTCCTCTCGGCCTGTCGGTTAACCACTTACAAACGTCCAGAAGTCGCCATTCGAGTTGTGAAAAATTTGTCTGATCGGGGGCTGGATGTAAAGTTAATATTGTTGGGGAAGGGGGAAATGCAAGATCAACTTCAAGACCTTATTCTTGAATTGGGACTACCCAGTAGGGTTTTTATGCCCGGTTATGTCGCCAATGTATTGGAATTTATGGCAGCCGCAGATTTTTTCCTTCACCCTTCCTTACTCGATTCAAGTTGTGTCGCCATCAAAGAGGCAGGCCTGGTAGAGCTGCCGGTTATTGTTTGTCGCGGAGTGGGCGATTTTGAAGACTATATTGTCAACGGAAAAAATGGGTTCGCTGTAGATCCGGATACATTTATTGAAGCATCATCGGAAATTATCGAACAAAATTTTAGAAATAAAACCTTTCTTGAAAAGGTAGGCGAGAGCCTGAGAAAGTCTGTGTTCGAACAGTTTAGCATTGAAAATGTGATCAGCCAATACACCGCTTTAAATACAGTTCGATAAATGCCGCCGGTTTCCCCTTTTTTTTCTATCATCATACCAACCTATAACCGGGCTCACCTCATCTCAAAGACCCTTGAATCAGTTTTGCGTCTTGGCTTTTCTGATTTTGAAATCCTTGTCGTGGACGACGGCAGTCAGGACAACACGCAAGAAGTGGTTGAGAAATTTGTGGATGTACGAGTTCACTACTACAAAAAGGAAAATGCGGAACGGGGTGCCGCACGCAATTACGGATCGGTCAGGGCGAAAGGGCAGTATCTTAACTTTCTCGACTCAGATGATATTGTATACCCCCACCACCTGAGTGTTGCGCATAAACTGATTACAGCCTTGGAACAACCTGAATTTTTTCATTTGGGTTATGACTACCAACTTGAGAATGGCGAGGTGCTGAACCAAATCAATAATTTTGATGATACACTTTCCGATACCATCTTGTTCAATAACAAATTGAGTTGCAATGGGGTATTTTTAAGAAAAGATATCGCCATGCAATTCCCTTTTGAAGAAGCGCGGGCATTAGCCTCGTCCGAAGATTGGGAATTGTGGATTCGGCTCGTATGCCGGTTCAAATTTCATTATTCTAACGAAATCACCAGCACCGTGATTAACCATGATCAACGCAGTCTGCGTACCATCGCACCAGACAAGGTGGTTGCGCGCGACGTATTGTTTATTGAAAAACTCAGTGAGGATCAAGTGGTTATGCGCAAATATGGATCTTCTTTCAACCGGTTTATTGCAGAGCGATACACCTTCTTTATGCTGTGTTTTGCTGACCAAGGGCAAGGTTCTGAAGTTTTGAGGTGGGGGATTCGTGCGTTTCGTGTTCATCCGTTAATTTTGGGGAGTAAGCGATTTCTGGCCTCCATTAAAAACAGCATAATAAGATGACCCATATTCTAATCACCGGGGCAGCAGGTAATATTGGAAGTGCACTCGCGGAAAGGCTGCTGACCTATCCGGAATATCAGGTTGTAGCCGTGGACAATTTTTTGACCGGCGATAAAAACAAACTGCCCTCCGTTGGACAATCCAATTTTACTTTTTTCGAAGCTGACGTTAACCAGTACGAAGAGATCAGCAAGATCATGCTTTCTTACCCGTTTGATTTTGTATTTCATTATGCGGCGATGGTGGGGGTGCAACGCACGCTGGAAAATCCGGTGCAGGTGCTGAGGGATATTGAAGGGATAAAAAATATCCTCGATCTGTCCAAAGATACTCAGGTGAAACGCGTTTTTTATTCCTCCTCCTCGGAAGTGTATGGCGAACCGGTTGAGTTCCCACAAAATGAACACACTACACCGCTGAATAGCCGCCTTCCCTATGCTATTGTAAAAAATGTGGGAGAAGCTTTTTTGAGGTCCTATCACAAAGAATACCATCTTCCATACACCATCTTCCGTTTTTTTAATACGTATGGCCCACGACAAAGTGAAGATTTTGTGGTAACACGATTTCTTAAACAAGCTATGATGGGCGAGCCCCTCACCATATATGGAACAGGCTCACAGACCAGAACCTTCTGTTACATTGATGACAATATTGATACCGCCTTAGCCTGTTTGCGCGACAATCTTTGTGTAAATGATGTGATGAATGTGGGCAATGATGAGGAAACCACGGTTAAAGACCTCGCCCTGAAAGTGATTGAAATCACTGGATCGTCTTCGAAAATAGATTTTTTGCCAGCCTTAACGGAAGGAGATATGACACGAAGAAAACCGGACAATACCAAAATGAAAATCATTCTCAAGAAGCCTTTGATTTCGCTGGAGGAGGGCTTAAAGAAAACGATAGAAAAGAGAATGTTCTTGCCGAATCACATCGCGTCCCATTGAAGGCCATTAAAAATATTCTCAAGAAAATCCTTCCCACGCCATTCCTGAAGGAAGCCTTCCTGTTCTATAATAAAGTCAAAATTAGTACCGTCGATAAAGTATTATTTCCGGAATACAAAATTCAAACTTCTGAGTTCCTGATTTACCGGAAAGGATTTCCTTTTCGGGAGGCGCAAATTAATATCAACGACCTTCCAGAGAATGAAGTAAAATCGTACATGCAAACATGGAAGGACTGGACTCAGGAGGAATTCATTTTAGAATTCAAAAAAACCTGCTGGATTGAACCCGACTACGGTTGGGGTATTGTTAAACGGAACAAACTGGTTTACTATTCGTTGGGTGTGAGCCGGACCTGGTTTCAAAATAAACCCAACTTCGTCAAATTTCTGACGAAGAAAGATGTCATGCACATTACTCAGGCAATTTCTCTTCGCGATTCAGGAGAGGAAAATTATTTTCATTTTTACAACGATGTGCTCGGCAAACTCTTCTTTCTTCAACAGCACAATATATCGGTTAAGACTATTCCTGTTATTATTTCTAAAAAATTGTGGGATAAAGAGTATTTCCGATTCTATTTTAAGAACTCAGCATTCCTGCAATCACTTCAGTGGATTGTGCAGGACCAGCAATATATCCAAACTGATTCCATCTTTTTTGCTAAGCCACTGACACATCGTAAAGATTTGTGGGACGAAATTATTTCTCCCTTCGTGAGCCAGCGGAACATCCCCCAAAGCCGGAAAATTTTTCTAACCCGGAGTAAATCAAGATTGAGATTCATTGAAAATGACAAGGAGATTGAAGCCATTTGCCGCAAACTTGAATTCACGATCATCGATACGGATAATTTGCCCCTGGAGCAACAAGTGGAAGTCTTTTCGGGAACTGGATTTTTGGTTGGGATTCATGGGGCCGGGCTTACCAACATGGTCTTTCGTCACGGTGAATGCCGTGTTCTCGAATTGTTCCCACCCCCTGATGCGGGTTATCTGCCCTATCATTACATCATGCTCGCAAAGATGCTCCATTTTCAGTATCGCGCCACCATTGGAGCGCCGGGAAAGGTAGCTTACTCCGGTGGTTTTTATCTGGAGCCAGGTAAATTTGAGAAAGGATTGTTGGATTTTCTTGACACCGCAAGCCATCCCGATCCACAGGTCGTTTGATCCATACGTTGAAAATACCCATCGCGGTTACTCAGGTCGAACGGATTAGATTCATAATTTTGCACATTCAATTAGTTTATGTGTGGCATAGCCGGGTTTTATAACGCACAGGTTGATCAGGATCGCATTCAGGCGGTATTGGCCAAACTCCGTCACCGCGGGCCCGATGATCACCGGGTCTATATCCAAAATGATGTAGGATTAATTCACACCCGACTTTCTATAATTGAGCTTTCTGAGTTGGGCGCACAACCCTATCGATTTGAAAGCCTGGTTTTGGTTTTTAACGGAGAGCTTTATAATTACCAGGAAGTCCGCGAAGAACTGAAGAAACGGGGATATTCATTTCAATCTAATTCGGACACGGAAGTGTTAATCAAAGCATTTCATTGCTGGCGCGAACAATGTGTTGACCGCTTCATTGGAATGTTTGCCTTCAGTATCTACGATGAGGGTACCGATGAAATGTTTTTATTCCGTGATCGGATCGGGGTGAAGCCGCTCTATTACAGTTTTCAAGAGGGCGTTTTGTATTTTGCGAGCGAACTTAAGGCCCTATCGGTCTTTAACATTTCCAAAGAAATCGATCCGGATGCGGTATCGCTTTATTTTCGGTTTGGTTTTGTTCCTCATCATTTGTCGATTTATCAAAACGTTTCTAAACTGGAGGCGGGCCATTGCCTGAAAGTTTCCCGGAAAGGCCTAACCAATAATAAATACTGGAATGTAAACCCGGAAGTAGTTCAAGGTAGAAAGGAAGAGGAGTGGCTTGAGGAATTGGAAGCCTTATTGATTTCCGCCTTCCGCTATCGCATGGTGTCGGACGTTCCCGTGGGGGTTTTTTTGAGCGGCGGAATTGACAGTTCGTTGCTGACGGCGATTCTGCAAAAGCATCACGGCGGAATACATTCCTTCACCATCGGTTTTGATGAAACCGGTTTTGATGAATCATCCTACGCCCGCAAAGTGGCGCAACATCTGCACACCCGGCACACCCAAAAAATACTGAAACTGGATGAAGCACGAGAATTGTTGACTCATTTTTATTCTATTTATGATGAACCCTTTGCAGACACCTCCGGTATTCCTACGGCCTGCGTAACACAACTGGCAAAAGACAATGGGGTGAAAGTCGTTCTGTCTGCTGATGGGGGTGATGAACTTTTTGGAGGATACATGCATTATCAACAAGCACTTGGACTGTATAGAAAATTTGCGGTCTTGCCGTCAGGGGTCAGGCGGGCGATTTCTAAAAGCACCCGATTGCTTGCGCCTCCTGTAGTGCGGGAGAAAATTTATGCATTGAATACTGAACACAAGGCCTACGCATTCGAGGAAGTGATTGCAGCAGAGAATCCCGTCAAATTCTTTGAAGCCTTTTTAGCCAATCAGTCTTTATCGGAGATTAATAGAATGATGAATTTTGCTTCAGTTGGAACGATGGGTTTTTCGGAAAACGGCCGCGGCCCCCTGCAAAGCATGATGGCGTGGGATTTTCAGTATTACCTTCCGGATGATTTGCTGGTGAAAGTGGATCGTGCCACCATGTTTCACAGTGTTGAATGCCGCGAACCGTTTCTGGATCACCGTGTGGTTGAGTTTTCCATGCGGCTACCCGATGAACTAAAAATAAAAGACGGCAAAGGGAAATACCTGCTTCGGAAATTGGCAGCCAGGTATGTGCCGGCTGAATATTTTGAGCGCAAAAAACAAGGATTCAGCATTCCCATTTTTTCATGGTTTAGTCAGGAACTGGACGCCCTGTTCAATCAGTATTTATCTCTTGAAAGACTTCGCAACATACCCTTTTTCAATGTTCTGGAAATCCAACGAGAGCACCGTAAGTACAACCATTATAAAAAGCATGGTAAACAATACAACATCGAAAAAATGTGGCGTATACTGAGTTTTATGCTTTGGTGGGAAAAATACATGAAAGCATGATGCCCAAAAGGATATTGCTGATCATTCCTGAAATGAGCATGGGTGGGGCGCAGCGCTCCCTTTCAAAATTGAGCCTTGAACTGGCCCGGCATCATTGGGTTGGGCTGGTGGTCTTTAACAAGGAAGACCGAATTGCTTACCCTTATGGGGGAGAATTAATCAGTCTTAATGTATTGGCCGGTGTTACCGTATTTCATAAGCTAAGAGGATTCGTGCAACGGATCAGACGACTGCGGAAACTGAAAAAAGAGCTGGGCATTGATGTTTCAATTAGTTTTTTGGAAGGCGCTGACTATATTAATGTGCTTTCAAAATTGAAAGATAAAATTGTGGTGAGCGTTCGTGGTTCAAAACTTCATGATGAAACGATGGCTGGAAAGTGGAGCTGGCTGCGGAGCCATGTGCTCATGCCCTGGTTATATCGAAAAGCAGACGTAGTGGTGACGGTCAATCAAGGTATTGCCCTTGAAATGCAAACCCATCTTGGTTTAGAAAAATCAGCCATCATTACGATCGGTAACTTTTATGATATTGATGAAATAACGAGGTTGTCGGAAGATCCGAAAGGTGAAAACCTGCAAAGGCTTTACCGTGACCCTGTGTTAATCACCACGGGAAGATTGGTTCCGGAAAAAGGATTGAGACCGTTGATTCGGGTATTTTATGGACTCAAAAGGAAAAATGGGAACCTGAGGTTAGTGATCGTTGGCGATGGCCGGGAGCATGCGCAATTGATTTTGGATTGTAAGGGACTCAACCTCTCTGTTCAGACCGATTCCGATTTTGATCAATTGCCGGATGTTCTTTTGGCCGGCGGTCAATCCAATGTATTTAAGTACCTGAAAGGGGCGAGGATATATTTGATGAATTCATCCAATGAAGGTTTCCCAAATGGGTTAGCCGAAGCAATGGTATGTGGTATCCCTGTGGTTTCATCCGACTGCCCGTATGGACCCCGCGAAATTTTGGCGCCTGAATTTCCGTTCATGACACCTGTTTCTGAACCCTATATTTCGCCAAATGGCATAGTGATGCCTTTGACCCTTTCTGAGGAAACGATTCAAGTTTGGATTAAAACACTGAGTGAGCTCTTGGCAAACAAAGCCGAATTGTTGCGATTTGCCGAAAACGGTAAGGAACGCATCGGCCAATTCGAACAAAAATTAATGGTGTCCAAATGGCATGATATTTTGGACGGACTTTAGTATACGTATTCCTACCATGAACCAGAAATTAAATTATCTGATCCGCTCCCTGATCAATTTCAATGCGGCGAAGGTATGCCCTAACTGTGGTGGAAAAGAATTGAGACGAATTGACAGGAAATATTTGATAACAAGGCTCTTGAAATGTGAACACTGCAAATTGAATTTCAGGTTTCCGACGGATTCAAAGGCCTTCCTAAACGATTTCTATCAATCGGAATATCAGGCCATCTACTCTGAAGAAACCTTGTCCATCACCGATCTGCCTTCAAACGATGTCCTGCAGCAGCTGATGAAGGATAATTTTCCGGACAAGCGTAATCATTCCCGTTTTGTATATGCACTGTTGAAAAAGTATTCCGCTCAGGTACTTGACTATGGATGCAGCTGGGGTTATTCGGTCTTTCATTTGAAAAAAGCGGGATACCATGCGGAAGGTTTTGAAATTTCAAGACCGAGGGCAGAATTTGGTAAGAAAATCGGGGTCATCATTCATTACCAGCAGGAGACGGTGAAAGATGGATTGGACATGATCATGAGTAATCACGCCATTGAGCACATTCCCGTCATTTCCGATTTTGTAAAATTTGCAGCTTCCCGGCTCAAAAACGACGGAATATTTATGGCGTTTTGCCCAAATGGATCGCCGGAATATCGGAAGCGTGAACCCGCTATTTTCCATGTCAACTGGGGATTTTTGCATCCTAATTATCTGGATGTTTCCTTTGCTTCCCATTTGTTTCGAAATAGCCCTTATCTGATCCTTACCGGGGATTGGAATTATGACACGGATATCCTGGCGGCATGGGATGGTCGGTCGCAACAAATAGGGGAACGGAAAGACGGGAAGGAACTGTTAATCATTGCCAAACCAAACGTTTACATCGGAAATTTATGAAGTATATCAATTTCAACTCGCTGCAGGAAAGATTGGTCGATATTCGGAACGACTTTCAATCTAAAAAACCATTTCGCTACACCGTGTTTGAAAACTTCTTTAAACCGGATGTTTCTCAAGCCATTCACGACAGCTACCCATCTATTAAAGACGGGCGATGGGATTCCACTACCTACGTTGATCAAAAAAACAAATTTCAAAAAATCAGCTTTGAAACAGACTCGTTGTTTCATGGTGTATTCCAAGAACTTAATTCAACGTCATTCCTCCAATGGCTTTCCGATGTGACGGCGATTGATAACCTGATTGGGGACGATGAGCTTTTTGGGGGCGGCTTACATCAGTCTATAAATGGTGCGTTTCTGAATGTTCATGTAGACTATAATATTCATCCCAAAACAAAATATCACCGTAGGCTTAATGTCCTGGTGTATATGAATAAGAATTGGAAAGAAGAATATGAAGGACACCTCGAACTCTGGGATTTATCCGACAACAAAAAAGTACAGTTGGCGAAATATAGCCCGTTGTTTAACCGGTGTGTTATTTTTGAAACGAATGAAGTCTCTTTTCACGGTCACCCCAAACCGCTCAAGACGCCCGCCGATGTTAACCGGAAGTCCATCGCTACTTATTATTACACGGTAGACCGGCCAGAGAACGAAATAAATCTGGAACACAACACAATTTATGTCAACACCGAAGGGGTTTCAGGTCAGCTTAAGCGGCTAACGTCTGGAGTAAAAGCATTTCTGGAGCGAATCAATAAAAAGTAGATTAAAGTTTTCCGGGATGAACAGGCCGCGCGCATTGATTATAGAGAACTCATTGGATTTTACCGGTGGCTTAAATTCCGTTTTACGAAGTTGTGAACTCCTGAAGACAGAGTTTGATTTTTGTTTTCTTCTCCCTACCGGAAGTAAGTCAGCTAAGTATGTAATGAAAAATGGCTTTGTCGTTTACGAATTGCCGATGAAGGAAATTAGAAAGAGTGCAGGAGCGATGTTGCTTTATTTCCCTTTCTTAATGATCAACACGATCCGCTTGATCAATTTGTTGAAAACCGCCAGAATTGATTTGATGGTTTCCAATGATTTTTACAACATGACCTCGCCACTGTATAAACTCATGGGTGGGCGCATTCCTTATGTTTGTTATGTCCGGTTTCTCCCTTCTAAGTTTCCGGGTATGCTCGTCCAATGGTGGAGTTGGATGCACGACCGGTATGCAGCGACGATCATATCCGTGTCGGAGATCGTCAAAAGAGAATTGCCTCACCGCAGAAAAGTGGTGGTGATCAAGAATGAATTTCCCAATCAACCGGTTGACTTGATTGCGTCCACGTCCAAAACGATTTTATATCCAGCCAATTATATTGAAGGTAAAGGCCAGGCGTTTGCGCTTCAATCTTTTGCAGTTGTTCATCGGCAATTTCCAGGCTGGAAACTCCGATTTGTTGGCGGAGAAATGGGATTGGATAAGAACAGATCTTTCAAAAAGAGATTGGTTGAGCAATCGGTGAGCATGGGCTTGCAGGAGGGTGTGGAGTGGGAAGGTTTTAGCGAACACATGGATCGGGAATATTTAAATGCTTCCATTGTACTTAATTTTTCTGAATCGGAATCCTTTTCCCTTACCTGCCTGGAAGCCATGTACTACGGCAGGACGGTGATAGCCACAAAGAGCGGAGGGCCGCAGGAGATCCTTTCTCATGAAAAAAATGGTGTGCTGGTAAACGTTGGAGATGTTCAATCCATGACGCTTGCTTTACTGGAATTGATCGGTAAGCCGGATAAGAGAAATGCCATGGGTGCCCAGGCTTACCATGATGTCAGGGTCCGATTTGATTTAGAAAAAATTCAAAATCGGTTGAGTTCTGTTTATGGGGCTGCCCTAATCAGCAAATAATAGGGAAAGAGATGAAAATCAGAGTGCTTACCTTTGTAATAAATTGGCTATTTAGATTGAATTGACCCGATAATTTAGATGGATTGCTATGTTTTTTGGTTGCTGGCTAACGATGGAGACGCGAAAAACGCCATTAATTGATCTGTGCGTGTGATTATGAAAAGTTTTCTGGCAATTGGATGGACAGCATTATGGCGGGGCAGCGTGGTGGTTTGTCTGGCCTATGGATTTTGCTTTTCCCAGTGCAACCCCATCGATTTCTCCGCTCCCAGCCAGGCCTGCCTCAATCAAAATCTCACTTTTACACCCGCTGCAAATTACCCGTCTTATGAGTGGGACTTTTGCGCTGGTGATCTCGAGCAAACCCCCACGGCCACTCCGTTTTTGAATTATTCCGGGTCGAATACAGTGGAAATGTTCCAGGATAATGGATCCTATTACGGATTCTTTTTGAGCAGGGACAACGCAAAGTTATATCGACTCGATTTTGGAACTACGATAACCAATCCGCCGGCGGTGGTCGATTTGGGAGGGCTGGGTATCGACTTGAGTGCACCCAGAACAGTGAGAATAGCCAAAGAGGGGAGCACCTATTATGGATTTCTCATCGCAGGCAATTCATTGTACCGAATCAATTTTGGAAACGTTTTGAAGTCTGTTCCGGCCAATGCAGAACTACTCTTTTCCGGTAATACCCTCGGTTCTCCAATTGATATGGCGTTGGTACAGGAGGCAGGCAAAACTTTTTTGTTCATTGTTAATCTTGGCAATCCTTCACTGGTTAGGTTTCAGATAAACTCTTTGGCAGACTCTCCTGGCTTATTTCAAATGGACCAGATTTTAGTAGCTAATGCTTTGGGTGGTATTTCTTTCATGAAAGAATGCAATGATTGGTATGCGCTCACTACGGCGATTAGTTCAGGGCAGGTGTATAAAATATTTTTTGCTGCGGGGCTCACGGACCCCAATCCCGTCATCAGCACGGTATCACTGGGTTTTGCACTTCATTCGCCGGCGGGGATTGCATTGGTTGAAGACAACGGCAATTATTACTCCTTTGTTAAAGATGATGGGATCCTGCTTTACCGGATTAGTTTTGGAAACTCGATTTCAAACGTTTCTCCTGTAGTAACAAGTTTCCCGAGTATTGGCATGACGCAAAATGGATTCGGTTTTTCGATGTACAAGGCCGGAAGCAATTGGGTTGGGTTTGTAACCAATTCCACGATCTATAAAATAACCTTTCCTAATAATTGTTTTTCCAACACCCAATATTCAACAGCCGCTGCACCCTCTGTTACGACCACTAATCCGGGTTCCTATTTCATTTCCCTTGCGATAAAGGATGCACTGGGGCACCGCATTGTCAAATCAAAATCTATCCTCATCACGAACAGCACTGCGCCGGATATCGATTTTTCTTCTCAGAATATTTGCGCCAACAGCAATGTCAATTTTACTTCTTCCAACGCCTCGGGGAATTTGATTACTTACGCCTGGGATTTTGGTGACGGGAATACCGATCCAACGGGGAGCCCGTCGCATGTCTATGCATCGGCCGGGGTTTTTAATGTTTCTTTGAATGTTGGCGCTTCGAATTCGTGCTCCAATCAAGTGCAAAAAACAATAACCATTTTTAATCCACCTGTAGCAGATTTCACGCTGCCTGCCGTCGGCACGGTTTGTACTAATCAGAACTATACCTTTTCCAATCATTCTACCTTTGATGCCGGATCCAACCCTACATGGCAATGGCTAATAAATGGAATACCCACGTCATCTAGCCCCGACCTGATTCAATCATTCAATTCCGCCACGACGCGGCCAATACAACTCATTGCGACTATTCCCGGCTGCTCTTCACAGAAGTTGCAAAACTTTATTGTTCAGCAGACTGGTCCGATTGTGGATTTTAACATGGGCAATGGATGCCAGGGATCACCATTACAATTTAACAACACAACCGTGGGCGGCGGGATTAATTACACCTGGACTTTTGGAGATGGAAATTCTTCCCCTCAGTTCAGTCCGACTAATAAATACACTTCATTTGGTGTGTTTTCGGTAAACCTGGTGGCATCATCAGTCAATGGTTGTCAGAATTCAAACACAAAATCGGTTACGGTTTATTCCACTCCGCAATCTGACTTCTCACTTGCCCTTCCTCCCTTTTCGTGCAGTGGCACTCCTTCACAATTTAATGACACCACACCAAACCCGACAGACAGTAATTTGTTAACCTGGGGCTGGAATTTTGGCGATACCGGAAATGACTCTTCATTACAACGCAATCCATTTTACACCTATAAGGCAGCAGGACCCTATACGGTAGGAATGACCGTAACGACTAATTTTGGTTGCCGTGCAGTCGTACAGAAATTGATCACCATCACGCAATCACCCATCGCCAGTTTTACCAACTCCCCGGCCTGTGTAAACCAGGGAACTCAATTTACCGATACCTCTGTCGGTTCGATCAAAACATGGTTTTGGAAAATCGGAAACAGCAATTACAATTATTATAATCCGGTTCAGGTGTTTAGTTCCGCTGCCACTTATCCGGTCCAGTTTACCGTCACGGATTTCAATGGTTGCATTGGACAAATCACGAAATCGGTCAATGTACCGCTTGCCCAATCGCCTGACTTTTCTGCACTAAGCACCTGTGCTACCAAAACAGCCATTTTTCAAAACACCACGCCCGCCAATACCGATTCTTTTGTTTCTTTTGCATGGGATTTTGCAGGGCAAGGTTCGGGCACCGGGCCGCAAGCGCCTTTTATTTTTCCCGCTACCGGAAATTTCTCTGTGAAAATGAATGCCCATGCACAATCGGGTTGTGTTTATTCAGTGACTAAAACCATCGCCATTGTTTCTCCTCCCAAGGCGGGGTTCACCACCTCTACGGATGCGGGAGCGGCACCATTAAATGTTCAATTCACTAACGCGTCATCGGGTGCCTCCAGCTACCTGTGGCATTTCCATGATTCGGGGGATTCAACCAGCATTGTAATGTCTCCTTCTTTTATATTTAAAGATTTGGGTGATTATGTTGTTGACCTGGATGCGACAAGTATCCAGGGATGTGTGGATACATTCAGTAAGATCATCCATGCGGTATTGCCCCAAGTGGACGCAAGTCTGACCAACCTGCAATTTATTCGTGATCCCTCATCAGGACAATTGCAAGCCCTGTTTGTCATTGATAATCTTGGAAATTTGCCTTTGAACAATCCCACTATCATCGTGGAGATTTCTGGCAACGCAACCCTACAGGAGAATTTGAATCTGGTGGTATTACCCGGACAGACCGCTTCGCAGGTTCTCAACTATTCATTTTTATCGACAGGACTTGCTTACGTTTGCCTTCGCGTAGTTACGAGTCAGGATATTAACCCATCCAATGACAAGGAATGCGTGAGTTTAAATCAGGAAAACATCGTCTTCGCTCCGTACCCCAATCCGGTTCGCGGTGAACTGCATTTCGATTGGATCGCATCAGGAGATGAACCCGCTCAGATAGCGATCTTCAACGCAACGGGTGCAAAAGCCTTTGACAAGCAACTCGAATCGGCCCAAGCCGGGCTGAATCAAATCAAGATTGACGTCTCCAATCTGACTCCAGGAGTTTATTTGGCGCTATTCACTTATCCTGGATTCAAGAAAACATTCAGATTTATTGTCAATTAGGGGTATTACAGCCTCTTTTATTTTGGGATTAGACCGAATTCTATTTTAATTTTAATAAGATTTGTGCACGATGAAAATAAAGCTTGACGCTACTGACCGTAAGATTCTCGAACTTCTGCAGGCCAATTCCAACATTACCAACGCGCAATTGTCGGTGGAGATTGGTCTTTCCCCTGCGCCAACCCTGGAACGGGTTAAGAAGTTGGAAAATGCAGAGGTTATCAAGAGCTACCATGCCGTCATCGACCCGGCGGCAGTGGGAATGGGGGTGAGTACTTTTGTAACAGTTTCAATCAAAGGCCACAATAAAGACAGTGTGGAAAAATTTGTCAACGCGATCAGCAAAATTGAGGAAGTGGTGGAATGTCACCACGTCATCGGTCAGGCGGATTTTATTCTTCGAATCATTGCGCCGGACATACCCGCTTATCAAAACCTAATGTTGGAGAAGATATCCAACATTGAAGTAGTAGACAACATGCAATCGACGATCATTTTATCAACGTTCAAAGACAGCAAGGTAATCCCCATTCCGGCATGAATGAAGCTGCAACAGATAAGGAATTAATCCTTGATTCCGACCAGGTGAATCAAAAGATCAAACGTATCGCCTACGCTATTTATGAGAATAATTTCAAGGAAAAAGTAATTGTGCTTGCAGGAATAGATGGCCAGGGATATACGCTTGCAACCATACTGGCGAAGGAAGTGGAAGTCATTTCACCCCTCAAAGTAAGGGTGGTAAAAGTGAGTTTGGATAAGATGGCACCTCTTCAAAGCGATGTGCGCATTGATGTGGAGGTGAAAGAACTAAAAAAGAAATGCATTATTTTAATTGACGATGTACTGAATACCGGCCGGACGCTTGCCTATGGGTTGAAACCCTTTCTGAACGCCGACGTAAAAAAAATTGAAATTGCTGTTCTGGTCAACCGCAGTCACACCACCTTTCCGCTATTGCCAACCTATACAGGCTACGAACTTTCAACAACACTCACTGAGCACGTTGAAGTAGTGCTGGGAAAAAAATCATCGGTTTATTTGCATTAGGAAAATAATCACACCAACCACTCCTCATCGTGCCCAATCATAAAAAGCAAGACATCAAGAAAATCACCACGCACCAGTTGCAGGAGATGAAGAACCGTGGTGAAAAGATTTCCATGCTCACCGCCTATGATTACAGTATGGCCAAGATCATAGATGGAGCAGGGATTGATGTGATCCTGGTTGGTGACTCTGCCTCCAATGTCATGGCGGGAAATGAAACCACTTTGCCCATTACCCTCGACCAAATGATCTACCACGCTTCGTCGGTGGTCAAGGCAGTGAAACGCGCTTTGGTGGTGGTGGACATTCCCTTTGGATACTATCAGGGTAGTTCCGGGGAAGCATTGCGGTCTTCGATTCGAATCATGAAAGAATCCGGCGCCCATGCAGTGAAGCTGGAGGGCGGAAGCGAAGTTAAAGATTCCGTTTTGAGAATTTTGAGTGCGGGGGTACCTGTGATGGGTCATTTGGGCCTCACGCCTCAATCCATTTATAAATTTGGGACCTACACCGTACGGGCAAAAGAAAAGGCCGAGGCTCAAAAGTTAATTGAAGACGCCCAGCTTCTTCAGGAAAGCGGCTGTTTTGGAATCGTACTGGAAAAAATCCCAGCCGAATTGGCAAAGAAAGTTTCTTCGATGTTAACCATTCCGGTAATCGGGATTGGTGCTGGACCCGAAGTGGATGGTCAGGTATTGGTGATGCAAGACATGCTGGGAATCACGCAGGAATTTAAGCCAAGATTTCTTCGCCGCTATGCCGATCTTCATTCTGTCATCACTGGAGCGGTCCGCAAGTATGTGGAGGATGTTAAAGCCAAGGCTTTTCCGGATGAAAAAGAAAAATATTAAGGACAGAGAGTTATTTCAGATTGATCTTCCACCTCTCCAAACCAAACCACTGCATAATTTTCATGGATGCCGATACCCACGGCTTTCCATTCGACCTTGCTCCATATTCCGCTATTGATGAGCAGGGGATTGTGACCTGAACTTGTCTTCCAGCCTTCGAGTCCTTCCTTTGCCGTAGCACTGGCTGAGCTGTAGTAGGCAATTTCAAAACCATTTCCATCGTAGCCAGCTATTTCTTTGGGTTTGTCCCACATACATTTAGCTTGTTGATGATCGGGGGTGTAACAGCAAGAAGTCCATTTTCCCTTGTTCGACCAACTGTGGGGATTACACCCTTTTCTGTTTTCATAATCAAAATTCTTCATCAGGTCGGAAACATGGGTTTGAGCAACCCTTGTCAATTTGGCAGAAAACGGGATGTGCTTCAGTTTTTGAGAGGCCCGATAGGCCATAATGAGCTCATAAAGTTTCTTTTCTTCAGGATTTAAACAAACTCCATCCGTATTGGATGGCCCAGAAAAAATCATTGAATTCTGATCAGAAAAGAAGAAAAGGGTAGTCAAAAGGAAGATTAAAGATTTCATTTGAAGGGATTTGTGAGCGGAAACGGGCCGTACGTAAATTCTTTATCTAGTTTACCCGAATTTTTCTAATTTCGCCTCCCTACGTCTTACTTTGGCGCATCTCGGCAGGGTTAAGTCTGGATAGCAAACCTAACATAAGAACTTAGACACTTTAACAATTAAGCACTTAACGTTTAACTATTTTAATAATGAGCGATCAGAAAATCACTATCAGCAACGGAAAATTAAATGTACCGGATATGCCTACAATCCCATTTATTGAGGGGGATGGAACCGGCGTAGATATTTGGCCGGCTTCTCAGCGCGTATTTGATGCTGCGGTGGAAAAAGCGTATAAAGGAAAGCGGAAAGTTCAGTGGAAAGAAGTATTGGCCGGTGAAAAAGCTTTTAAGAAAGTAGGCAGTTGGATGCCCGAAGAAACCATGACCGTGTTTCGGGAATATTTGATCGGGATCAAAGGCCCGTTGACCACACCTGTAGGTGGAGGTATCCGTTCGCTCAATGTGGCATTGCGTCAGGAGTTGGATTTGTATGCCTGCGTGCGTCCGGTAAGATGGTTTAAGGGAGTTCCGTCTCCTGTAAAAGAGCCTCAAAAAACCGACATGGTAATCTTTCGCGAAAATACCGAAGATATTTATGCTGGTATTGAATTTCAGGAAGGGACCGAAGAGAACAAGAAGTTTCTTCAACTGTTCAAAGACAATTTTCCAAAGCACTATAAAAAAATCCGTTTCCCGGATACTTCCGGTATTGGCATCAAGCCGGTTTCGAAGGAAGGAACAGAAAGACTGGTCCGATCTGCGCTTGAGTATGCTATCCGGTTGAAAAAACCCAGCCTTACGATCGTGCACAAAGGGAACATCATGAAGTTTACCGAAGGTGGTTTCCGTGACTGGGGCTATGCGCTTGCAAAAAATGAGTTTGGTGCTGTAGAAATCGATGGCGGGCCCTGGATGCAAATCGTTAAGGATGGTCACACACTGGTGATTAAAGATTCGATTGCCGATGCTTTCCTGCAACAGATTTTATTGAGACCCGATGAGTATTCCGTGGTAGCTACCCTCAATCTCAATGGGGACTATGTATCCGATGCGCTTGCCGCCATTGTTGGCGGGATTGGAATTGCTCCCGGAGCCAATATTAATTATCATACCGGTCACGCCATCTTTGAAGCCACCCATGGTACTGCGCCAAAGTACGCAGGTCAGGATAAGGTGAATCCTGGATCTGTGATTTTGTCCGGAGCTATGTTATTTGAATACTTGAAATGGGATGAAGTTGCTGACTTGATTTACAAAGGATTGGAAAAAGCGATTGCCTCAAAACGCGTGACGTATGATTTTCACCGTCAGATGGAGGGAGCGACTTTATTGAAATGCTCGGAGTTTGGGCAGGAGGTAGTGAAGAATATGTGACCGCTGATTCACACTGACTTGGCTGTTGGCAGGGATGATTTACGGATTTTGGAAAGCTGGGGTTTAGCCCGGCTTTTTTTGTTCAAAAGAAGATTATTAAATCCATTCGGAAATTTATTTCGTTTGAGATTTTGAAAGCTATTACTGTTATTAATCAAGATTAGAAACTGAATGAAATGATAAGTTTGTAGGCAAAATTGTCGCTTGTCCTGGACAAAGAATAATTCCCATACCGACAGAAGGCCCCGCATCCCAAACCAAAATAAAGCACATTAAAATATTTAACCCTGAAAAGATTACTGAGCATCAACCCGCTTTCAAAAAAACCTTTGTTCATTGTCTTGAATTCGGTACCCGCGTGAGTGGCTTTGTTTTGTAGTGATCCGATGCCTGTGTTTTGGACGAGCGAAAGTTCGGGGCGAACATATTTGCTTTTGTTTCCGGTGATCCTTCCAAAATTATGCTGAACAAAAAGATAGGCAAACTGGTCGGACGCAAATTCATAGAGCCCCATCGTTTGAAAATAGTTGTTTACGACAAGGCTGTTATTAACAGAGTTATTGTAATGGGCCCCTTTACCATTAAATAGAAATGGATAAGGAACCTTGCCAATAATTTTTCCGGCGTCAAATTGAAGCGTTGTCATCCCCAGGCCGCGGATGATCCACTGCTGGTCGATGCGGGTTTCCACTTTGGTGAAGTTATATTGACCATTCCAAATTCCTACCCCCTGAGCAGCATAAAGATTGACTTGGGGGTAAGCCATTTTGGTTACGGCCTTGCCATTGCCGATTTGAATATAAGATTCCTTCCAGGCAAGCCGCCATTGTAAACCCACTTCCGTAGCGACAAAACTTTTCTGTTTGCCCAGCGCATCCTTTTCTGTCAGGAAGGAATACGGGTAGGTTGGTGTGCGTTGTTGGCGCTGAATAAAAAAGGAAACTTGTGAAAACCGTGCCGGCCGGATGCTGAATTCAATCTTGTGCTGTTGGAGACTGTCCATGCGGTAGGCCAGCCAATTGCGCAGGGATTCGTTGCCGGAAATCGGGCTTCGGATAAAGTTGGAACCTCCGGGTTCACCGATGTCCTGTTTATAGGAATAACGAATAAAGCCCTCTTTGGATGGAAGGACATTGAGTTGGAATGCTCCACCATATTTGAGTGCCTTGTCTTTAATCCCGTAGCCGATATAGCCCTCCAGGATAAAAAGCTTTGAAATCTTTTCACTTGTCTGCAATCCAATTCCAACGCGGGTACCTTCATATTGGTTGAACCGAACCAGGTGTTCAAGGGGAAGATAAAAAGGGCCAGCCTTGAACCGCCCAAGTACTAAATTTTCTACCGTCTTCATAGCGGTATTGAGTGCGTTTAAGGTGGGACCAAGACTATCGTAGAAGAAGTAGGTATTTTTTTCTTTTTTGACCAACGTATCGGCGCGGTGCTTGTCCCAGTATTCCGGAGTGCGGTGGTTGGCGATGGGGTCAAACTCAACATTGAGCAGGCCAAATTCCTTTTTTGAAATTTCAGGTCCGATCACCACATCGCTCAAATAACTGCGGCTGATGTACACCATCTTTTGTCCTCTGATTTGGTATTCCTTAAATCGAAGTTCAGAATTAAGTTGTATGGGGAACCAATGCCCGTCAACTTTTTCATATTTCTGCTGGATCCTGTATTCGACGAGCGCTTTGTCGTCGGCCGGCTGGGCGAGCACGTGTTCGAGCGCATACCCATCGCTGGAAATATAAAGTTGACCTTTCAGCGCATCAAATGTTTTTCCGGGTAAAGGTTCAAAGGCAATAACAAAAACACTGTCGTTTCCGTGGTATACGGTGTCCAGCAAAGAGAAGTCATATTTTTCAACACTTCCTTCACTGATCGGATTCAAATAATTTTTGTTAAAGAGCAGGATAAAATCTTTGTAAAAGGAGAATGTCTGAAAGTCGGTGGCCAGAAAACTAAAGAAAGGATCTTTGACGCCGCTCACCTGGTTGGCAAGGACTGTTTCTTTTGAAAGATTGGGCCTAACGTATTTCCGTTCGGTGTAACTCTCACCAACAAATAGATTGTGACGTTCTGTAAAATTCCGGAATCGTTGCTCCTTTTTATTTTTTACAGAATCCAGGGTGCCTTCTGCTGCGAGAAAAAGTTTGTTGTAGGAGTGATACGATTGACGATCTTCCCTTTGAGTGTAAAAGTCTGAGAAAATCCAGCCAGGGAAAGGAAGAATAGTCCAGGCACAATGAGACCACGGATTAAAACTGATCTAAACCGCTGATTCACGCTGATTTAACTGATGACACGGATCGTGACGGCTCACCGATTACTTGTTATTGATGTTACTGATTACAAATCATTACAATCGCTGATTAATCCTCCAGCTCCAGCATCTTCACTACGGTCAAAGCCGCTTCCTCACCTTTATTACCGTATTTGCCTCCCGCGCGTTCCAGCGCTTGTTTTTTGTCCAATGTAGTAAGCACACCAAAGGCGACAGGTTTATTTGTTTTTAAATTGACTTGCATGATGCCTTGGGCAACGGCCTGGCAGATATAATCAAAGTGAGCTGTCTCGCCCTGGATCACACAACCCAGACAGATTACGGCATGGATCTTTTTTCTCAACGCCATCCACTGTGCCGCCAATGGAAGTTCGAAACTGCCTGGAACATTTTTTCGAACGATATTATTTTTCTTTACCCCCAGTTTTAACAGGGCTTCGTAAGCGCCCAGAAACAGGGCTTCCGTAATTTCCTCATTCCACTCGGCCACGACAATTGCAAAATATTTGTTGGAAAGATTGAGTTTGCTCTTAGTCGAAACAGATTTGAGTTCGCCAGCCATATTGTCTTAATCGAATTTGCGGCATTTGCCAGGCCTCTATATTATCCAGATGTCCTTGGGTGACACGAGAAAGACGATGAAGGTGTTCAAGTTTGAATAGGCCACTCTCCCTCTGGATGAGGCTAGGAATTCCCTTCAATTTTTGCCTTGAATTTTCTCGCATCCTGATATTCATTCGAGTCCCAATACTGATCAATTATTTTCTGATAGAGCGCTTTTGCTTTATCGTTCTTATTTAATTTTTCATAAGCCAATGCCGCCTTCATCAGATAAGAAGGTGAGAAAAATTTATTGGGCTTGTATTCGGCAGCTTGATTATAGTACGTGACGGCCTTCTCATAATCTTTCAATTCCATGTAGGCGTCCCCGGTCAGCGCATAGGCACGGGCCTGCACCAATAAATCTTGGGCTTTGAAGTCTTCGAGGTATAAGATTGCAGGCTGGAATTTACCTTGTTTCAGGTAGATAAATCCAACATAATAATTGGCCAATTTTCCAGCCTCCGTCATACTATAGTCATCGATGATCTGAAGAAAACCAAGATTGTTCCCGTCACCGTTAAGGGCCAGATTCAGGCTGTCGGCCTCAAAATACCGG
Organism: Bacteroidia bacterium; assembly: GCA_043785125.1. Lineage (GTDB taxonomy): Bacteria > Bacteroidota > Bacteroidia > Cytophagales > Cyclobacteriaceae > ELB16-189. The sequence continues at coordinate 4,290 of JAYVXP010000024.1, read as the reverse complement.
ATGGCCTGAAACATCTCCTTCTGCGCCTGGTCATCCTGACTTCCGATCCACTGGCGATAGCCAAAGTACCCTGCAATGACCAGGGCAATAGCTCCCAACACACCGAAAACAATTTTTGGGTTACCCTCAATCCAGTGTTCAACACCCTCCAATTTTTCTTTGATCACCTCCGGATTCTCCAGCAAATCCTTGTTTTCTTCTTTTTTAGCCATAATCAATAAAAATTCAGTGCCGCTTTTTAGCGGGATGCAAAACTAAGAATTACAGTTTATTAAACAAAAGAGGGGTGCCCGTTCGAATGAGTAAGAATTTCTCCCACCAAACACCAATCGTTTGAATTTTCTTGGTATCCTGGTTGCTAATTTAGGGAGATTTAGTCCGTGATATAAGGATAGTCAGCCTGCATATAAACGTCCCTTAACGCCTCAGCGGGATCAGGATATTTTGAGGCCTCAGCAAACTTGACACTTTCTTCTACTTTTTCATTTATCCGGTGGTCGATGGCCTCCATGTCTTTTTCTGTGGCGAACTTCCTTTCGAGGATCGCTTTCTTCACCACCTCTATAGGATCGCGCTGTTTGTATTCCTCCACTTCTTCTTTGGATCGGTATTTGGCAGGATCTGACATAGAATGACCTTTGTATCGATATGTTCTGAATTCCAACAAGGTTGGGCCTTCGCCGCTTCGGGCTCGTACTGCTGCGCGCGCTACGGCTTCATGAACTGCTTCGACACGCATTGCATCCACAGGTTCTGAAGGCATGTCATAGGCATCACCCAGCGTGTACAAATCAGTTACGTTGGAAGTGCGTTTTACGGATGTGCCCATAGCATAACCGTTGTTTTCAATAACAAAAATCACAGGAAGTTTCCAAAGCATGGCAAGATTTAAGGTTTCATGAAATGCGCCTTGCCGAACGGCACCATCGCCCATATAACACATGCACAGGTTTTTTGTTTTGTTATATTTTTCCGCAAAGGCAATGCCGGCACCCAAAGGGATCTGTGCACCCACAATGCCATGGCCCCCAAAAAAATTGTGCTCCTTATCAAAGATATGCATCGAACCACCTTTTCCTTTTGAGATACCAGTCTCTTTTGCAAAGAGTTCAGCCATGATGGCTTTCGGATCAGTGCCCAGGGCGAGCGGGTGGCCGTGATCACGATATGCGGTGATCCATTTGTCGTCCTTTGTAAGGGCGGAAATTGCGCCGGCAGCGCAAGCCTCTTGTCCTATATAAAGATGGCAGAAGCCCCGGATTTTTTGCAGTCCATAAAGCTGTCCGGCTTTTTCTTCAAACTTTCGGATGAGTTGCATGCTTTCGTACCAGAAAAGATAAGTCTCCTTTGAAAAATCGGTCTTTTCCTTTGCTTGCTTGCCTTTGGCTTGGATGGGGGTGGCCATAAATGCTAATTTTGGTCCGCAAAATACTAAAAAACTAATGCGCCTCGAAAAGCTGAGTTTGTATAATTTCAAAAACTATGCTGAGGCGCAGCTTGAATTCAACGGAAACATCCAATGCTTTCTGGGAAAAAATGGAAGTGGCAAATCCAACCTCCTGGACGCGATTTATTATTTATCCTTTACCAAAAGTGCAATCAACTCGTCGGATCAACAGAATATCCGGACCGGAGAAAATCAATTTAGGATAAAAGGGGAATTTACCAGGAAAGGAAGTCACCATCAGGTCGTCTGCACTTTTCAAACGGGCCAAAGGAAAGTGATTCAGGAGGATGACCAGGAACCGGGAAAGCTATCGGAGCATATTGGAAAATATCCGGTCGTGCTGGTAGCGCCCAACGACATCGAACTCATCTGGGATGGCAGCGAGATGAGAAGAAAATTTTTTGACAGTCTACTTTCACAGATTGATGCACAATACCTCGGGAACCTGATCATCTATGCAAACCACCTGAAACAACGCAACGGTTTACTTCGGATTTTTTCTGAGCATGGAAAGGTGGATGGAGATATGCTGGAAGTGTACGACGAAAAACTGGTCCAGGCGGGCGAGTACATTTTTCAAAAGCGAAAAGAATTCATGGTTGAATTTTTTGCAAAATTTGAAAAAGATTACCGTTTTCTGGCCGGAGATTCACAGGAGCAAGTGCAGATTGGATACCGTTCGGAACTCGACCAAACTGATTTCCGGAAAGCGCTAAAGCGAGACCTTCAGCGCGATATTCAATTGCAGCGCACCGGCACCGGCATTCACCGCGATGATTTCCTTTTTACCCTTAATAATGGCGAGTTGAAGCGCTATGGATCGCAAGGACAGCAAAAATCATTTTTGATAGGCTTGAAGTTGGCGGAGTTTCGTGTGGTAGCGGAAAGGAAAGGGCTAAAACCGTTGATGCTGCTCGATGACATATTTGACAAACTGGATGATGAGCGTATTCACAAATTAATGATGCTTGTCGTAGATGGGACATTCGGTCAACTATTCATTACGGAAGCGCGAAACACCCGTTCTAACGAAATCCTCGTGGACGCCGGGATTATGGCAAAAATCTTTGAGATAAATGACGGGAAAGTATACAGTAAATGACATGTGGCCGGGAAGGTTACCTATTGCTATTGATTGTATAAACTTTCGCTACCTTAGTCAGTCTAATAGGTCGATATGTTGAAAAGGACTCTATTCCTGCTTCTATTTGCTCCCGTCCTCGTATTTTCTCAGAAAATCCAGAATCTGAGGGCTACTGCGGAGGGTGAAAAGATTATCATCACCTATGACCTGACCGGCGGTGTGGCGGGCGATCATTACAACATCTCTGTATTTTCTTCCTCCAACAGCTTTTCGGCCCCTTTAAACCGTGTGTCTGGAGATGTCGGTAAGGGAATAAATGAAGGCACGGGCAAACGCATTGAATGGGAATCAAAAGCTGAGTTGAGAAATTTCAAAGGGCAGCTCTCTTTCGAAATACAAATTGAGGTCATTGCTGCCTTTGCCCTTCAAACCAGGACCACTTCCTTCCGGCGTGGTAAAACTCAATCATTACAATGGCGGGGCGGAGATTCCAATCAAAATGTAAAACTGGAATTACTGAAAGCGGGCGTGATTGAATTTACGATGGGCACGGTAGCCAACAAAGGAAATTTTGAATGGACTATTCCTTCCAGCCAAAAGACGGGTAACGATTACCAACTGAGGTTGACCAACGGGTTGGAAACGATCAAGAGTGAGCCGCTGTCCATCAAGCACAAGATACCAACACTGGTGAAGGTTCTTCCTATTGTCGCGGTTGTGGCTGGGGCTGTCGCGCTTGGTGGGGGATCAAAGAAAACAACGGGTAGAACCCCTGCTTCAGACCTGCCACCACCACCGAATATACTGAACTGATAATAAAATGAAATTTCTTTTGTTGACCGGTTTGGCTACAGTGTGCGTCGCGGGGCTTTTTGCGCAGGTACCCACCATAAGTTCTTTCACTCCAACATCGGGGGCAGTGGGTATGACTGTAACGATAAACGGCACTAATTTCGTTAGCGCCCCCGCCCTCAATATTGTGCATTTTGGAGCAGCTAAGGCGGTTGTAACAACAGCAGGACCGTCTCAATTAACAGTGACCGTTCCTGCTGGAGCCACTTACCAGTCTATTTCGGTAACCACAGGTGGGTTGACGGCTTATTCCAGTCAACCTTTTGATGTCACCTTTCCAACTCCCGGCACTATAGATGTAAATTCATTTAGCGCTTCCATTAATTTGAGCACTGATGCTAGTCCGCGGGGAGTGGTTTTCGGAGACATTGACGGCGATGGCATAGCTGAAGTAATCGTGGTAAGCAACACGACCGGCATCCTTAATGTTTTCAAAAACACCTCCTCAGTGGGAAATATTACGGGAGGCACCCTTAATAAATTCAGTTTTGGCACTGGCACAACCGGTGGCAATAGCGTAGCGGTTGGGGATGTGGATCAGGACGGAGACCTGGACGTTATAGTTGCTAACTTGACGCCCGGCGGCACAGGCGTCTCTGTATTCCAAAACACCGGAAGCGGCATCAATTTTACAAGGTTTGATTTGGCAGCCGGTACTCCTTACTATAGCGTCGCAATATCTGACGTCGATGCAGATGGTAAATCAGATATCATTGCGGTCCAGAATGGGGTGGGTATCACTATTTTCAGAAATTCCGGAGGCGCGGGTGTGGTTTCTTTTGACAGTGGAACTCCTGTTTCTACAGGGCCGAGCCCGACTACCTTGGCTATCATGGACCTCAATGGTGATAGTAAGCCAGAATTGGTTACAGCCTGCTCGCTGCCGCCAACTTCAATTCATATAATG
>JAYVXP010000023.1:0-2744 GCA_043785125.1 Bacteroidia bacterium | reverse complement strand
AATGTCCAGGGAGTATCTTCAATCAAATCATGCAGGACGCCGACAATCCTTTCATCGTCCGTTTTCCCGGCATTCATCACACGGGATACATGTCCAAGATAAGGAGCTCCATATTTGTCCTTTTGATTTTTGTGGGCCTCCATGGCAATCTTTATGGCTCGATCCAGGTTCATAGAGTACCTTTTACATCCAGGAAAAACTCTGGAATTTAATTGTATTTTGACTTAAGAAATCGCGCAATGATGGTAGCTTTAATTGAAGAAATAAGACTATCCTGTTCATTGCCTATTCAATTGGTAAGTAATTTACATTAAATATTTATTTAGCTCAAAGAAAGCTCAGCCGCGACGTCATGAACGCTCCTGGATCGCATTTGCCATCTAAACAAATAATTCTCTCCATTGGCCGAGTTAATCCTGAAAGTTGATAACTTCGCTAGCCCCTCTTGGAATTAGTTTGTTAGTAATAGGAATAGGAGTGTTTGTTATGATTTACCGGTGGAGCAAGAAGAAGAAAGCGAAAGCAGCAGCCACCCAACCCCAGCGCGAGAACGCAATTATTTAATGCAAAAAAAATAGAAAATTTATATGTGAAGGAGACCGTTCGCAGTTCATTCTTTGTATTTATATTCATTTTCGTATCGTCCATCGCAGGCGCGCAACTGGCTGTGCACGGACGGGCAGATTTATCAAAGTTCAATTTTGAAAAGGAAGGTTCTATCGATCTTTCAGGAACCTGGGAATTCTATTATAATGCCTTACTGTCTCCAGAAGATTTTAAGGCTCCTCAAACCCCCCAATGGATCCAGGTGCCAGGCTCATGGCATCGGCAGGGAGATTACCCGGCCCTGGGATTTGCCACCTACAGGATCAGGCTGATACTTCCGGAAAAACAATTTGGTCTCTCGCTACATTTTCGGATTATCAATTCATCGGCGAAAATCTGGATCAACGACGAATTCGTGCAAGAGACAGGGGCCGTAGGAACTGATCCAACGCACTATGCTCCAAAATTAATTGCTACGATTGTAGCCTTGCCGGAAAAAATCAGCAACCTCGATATTGTAATTCAAGTAGCGAATTTTTCTTACTACAGTGGAGGAATTGCTGGCGCACCCCTGCTGGATAAAACGTCCGCCACGTTCTCCCGGATAAACAAATCAAACGGTATTGAGAATTTTTTTGCCGGCAGTCTTATTGCCATGTGCTTATATCAACTCATTCTGTATTTTCTTTTTGATCGTGGCAAGCCTTACTTGTGGCTGTCGCTGATTTGCCTGGGTGTTGCTTTGCGGACAATGATCGTACATGGGGGCTCATTCTTGCTGCCAGTTTTATATCCAACGGTGGAATGGGAGTATTGGAAGAAGATTGAGTTTGGAAGTATATACGCCATTGTTGCGTTTTTTCCACTGTATGTATACGATTTATTCCCGACCTACGCCCCCAAAAAGCCGATTGTTGCTTTTGTAGGCCTCGCCACAATCATGTGCCTGACTGTCTTGATAACCCCGCAATATATCTATGGTTCGTTACTGGAGATATGTCATGCAGCTTTATTGTTAACGTTCATCTATGCTGTTTATTCGATAGGTAAGGCGTGGAAAGCAGGTAACCAAGACGCGCGCATAATTCTGTTTGGAGTACTCGCTTCATTTCCTTTTATCCTTACCGAAATATTAAAAAACTCTGTTATTTATCCACTCAATATTGAATTGACGTATCTCGTTGAACTGGGTGTGCTGGTTTTTTTACTTTTCCAGGTGTATTTACTTGCGAACCATTACGCAAAATCCTATAAAAACCTGGAGATGTTGAATCTGAATCTGGAGAAGATCGTAACAGAACGTACGAGTCAGTTAACAACCGCGAACACAGTGAAAGACCGGCTGCTATCAGTTATGTCGCATGATATAAAGAGTCCACTGAATTCATTGCGTGGCCTCCTGCAGGTTTATAACAAAGGCGCAATCAGCATGGATGAGTTTGGGCACTTTGCCCGGCACATCGAAAATGATCTGAGCAAAACCAACTTACTGGTGGAAAATATACTTTTCTGGACCGCCAGCCAACTGAAGGGGCTGCAGGTGAAAAAAGAAAAATTCGATTTTCACATACTGATAGAAGAGAATGTTCAATTGTTTCAGACCATTTCGGCATCAAAAAAAATTGTTTTTCATCACAACGCACCGATGAACTTCATGATCACATCTGACCGGAACATTCTAAATTTTGTAATAAGAAACCTGATCGCCAACGCTATCAAATTCTCGTTTGAGGGTGGTGAGATCAATATTCCTGTGCTGATGGAAAATCGCACCTTATCCGTTCAGGTAAAGGATCAAGGTATCGGAATGGATGAGCAAACACTTCAAAAGCTTCTGACGCCGGATCGTACAATAAGCGTTGCTGGTACCGATAACGAAAAAGGAACCGGACTCGGATTGGCCCTTTGTCGCGAATATTTACTAAAAATTGGTGGTCAATTGACAGTTGAAAGTATAGCGGGGAGGGGAAGTACGTTTAGTTTCACCCTGCCGGTAGGGTAGGTGGCAATCTCGACTCATCCTCCAAAAAGTTTTTTAAGAAATCCCTTCTTGGACAATTTTTCCTGCAGGAGGTCAAGCGCGGTCCGTAGTCGTACAAGTGAAGCGGAGTCTTTAACAATAAACTGCTCAACACCAATCGCCAGTACTTCAGCACGCATGGCCACATCGTTCGAGCTGGTGTAGTAGATAATCGGAA
>JAYVXP010000022.1:0-2746 GCA_043785125.1 Bacteroidia bacterium | reverse complement strand
TGGCCATTTTTTCTTTCATAAAATCCACATCAAGGTTAAGATTTTTGTGGTCCAGTTTTCCGGTCACCTCATTCCTAATGAGATCGCTCAGTTTTTTCAGATCGACCACAAATCCTGTTTCGGGATCTGGGTCACCCTTCACGGTGATGATTAAATCATAGTTGTGTCCATGCCAATTTTCGTTGGCACAGGGCCCGAACACCTGTTGATTTTTCTCTTTACTCCAGACCGGATTTGACAGCTTGTGCGCTGCGTTGAAATGTTCTTTCCTGCTAACGTAGATCATAAAAACTGCCCTCCTTCGCTTCCATGCAAAGTACCATCACTAGCTACGGACGCTTGCGCTAAAGCTTCAGCGTCGGCACGCGAGCAAGCCGCAAATATACATTAACTTGCAGCAAAGCGAATGCAAGATGATCGTCGTTACAGGGGCCGCCGGTTTTATTGGCAGCTATTTGATTAAAAAACTCAACCAGGAAAATTTCAATACCATCATCGCGGTGGATGGATTCGAGGACCCCGCCAAAAACAAAAACCTGGACGGGCTCCGCATCCAGGAAAAAGTGGGCCTTCATGAATTTCATACCTGGCTCGACAAGCACTATGAACTTGTAGAATTTATTTTTCACATGGGGGCCATTAGTGACACCACTGAGTTTGACATCAGGCTCCTGAATAAATTTAATACACAGTACACTAAAGACATCTGGACGCGTTGCATGAACTATCAAATTCCGTTAGTTTATGCCTCTTCCGCCGCCACATACGGGTTGGGTGAAATCGGTTACGATGATGACGAGACACGTATACCGGAATTAAAACCATTGAACCCTTACGGTCAATCCAAACAAGACTTTGATGTATGGGCGTTGCAGCAAAAAGAGCAGCCGTTTTTTTGGACCGGGTTGAAATTCTTCAATGTGTACGGACCTCTTGAATACCACAAAGGTCGTGGCGCCTCAGTGATCTGGCATGCATTCCATCAAATCCAGAAAACTAGTAAGATGAAATTGTTCCGGTCACACAACCCGCAGTACAAAAACGGTGAACAGATGCGCGACTTCGTATATGTTAAAGATGTGGTGGAGGTTTGCTATTTCCTGATGCACCACCGGAAAAACTCCGGCATCTACAACCTGGGATCCGGGAAAGCACGAACATTTCTCGATTTGACCCGCGCGGTTTTCAAAGCTGTGAACAAACCCGAATCCATTGATTTTATAGATACTCCCGTTGATATCCGGGATAAATACCAATACTTCACCGAAGCAAAAATGGACAAGCTTAAAAAGATTGGTTATGTAAAACCTTTTCACACCCTGGAGGAAGGAGCTACCGATTATGTTCAGAACTACTTGATGAAATTGTAAGGTGGCCTTGAATTGCCACAGCCTTAAGGCCGTGGCAATTGCAATTACCTTCGGATAATAATTTTCTGAAGGTCGATCTTCTCCCGGGTTGTTATTCTTAGAATGTAAAGGCCTGAGGGAATAGCCATCACATTCACCCGGTAGCGGCTGTCATCCATTTTTTCCATCTCTAGCCGCCATTCTCTTCCGACTGCATCAAGAATTGATGATGCCACTACTGCAGTTCCGATTTCAATTTGAAGAAAGTCAGACGTAGGATTGGGATAGATTTTCACATGTACTCTTGTGGTTGTCAGGTCTTCCTCAACAGCGGTGACCAGAAATGGATCCGACCGTTTATTACAATTACTATTGAAAATCAACATCGTATATTCACCGGGTGTGTTAGCAAAATTTAAGGAGCGTGATGTCGCCTCGTTCACAATCTGACCATCTTTTAACCACTGATAGCCTTGTGCTACCACCGTACTAATCAGATTTCCGTTGTTCAATTGAATCGTATTGTCGGCAAGATCATTGGCTTGAAGGGTTATCGTTTTGGAAATAGCGCGGGAGCCGCCGGTGCCAGTAAGCGTCAGCGTCGCAATGAAAGGCCCAGCAGTGGAATAGTAATGCAACGGACTTGCGAGGGCCGATGTATTCTGCGCTGAGGTTGGATCACCGAATGTCCAGGAGCGTGATGTGATTGTACCGGAGCTCTTGTCAGTAAAATAAGTAGACGATTTTATACACGTATAGCTGACCGAGAAATCCGGGAAGAGAATACTGGAGCAATCGGCTTGCAACCAGTTCAGCGAATTTATCACGGTGCCACCCGCGCCGGCATTCACAATAGACGTGCCGGTGATATCCACATTCGTTACATCAATATTGTCCAGGCATATTTTATAATAGCCATTGAAAGCCAGGGTTGCTTTGCCGCTGCCCGCGGACTTTACCGCCACACGAAGGGTGGGAGAAGTGGAGAAAACAGTTTTGTCGGTAAAGGTCTGCGTAGCGCCCTGCTGTAAAATAAGTTGTGAACCGCCTGAAAGGTTGAGGTTGGAAACCAGCAAGCTGCCGTTCAATCTCACAATTCCATTTCCCTGGATGCTACGGGCCTGGCCTGTGCCCGTGATCGAAACATCTCCACTCTGTACATTTACAATTCCCTGAAAGCTCGCAGAAGACAGATTGATCGTATTGACGACCGATGGGATAATGATAATGGAAGAACTGTTGTCCGACTGGACGGTAATTCCTGTAAAGTCGATCGAAAGGCTTTGGAGTGCCTGAAGGGAGGCGGTAGCGAATGAAACTGTTTTCGCACTCACGCCTGAGGAGAGCAATTGGTTGAGATGGAGGGCGGTACTATTAAACGCTACGGTGCCTTGCGC
>JAYVXP010000021.1:0-9019 GCA_043785125.1 Bacteroidia bacterium | reverse complement strand
TTGTATTGTTAATCGTACCGCCCGGCAAGAGATAATTCTCGATTTCGTGCATTCCATTATTGACATAATTCTCACTCCAACGGTTTGTGTTGAATTTTTTATTCTTGATGGTGGCAAAGGTTTCGTGTGACACAACACTGTCGGTTACAATCCTGGAATCGCAGTACAACAAACCAACATTATTCCGGTTATCAAGGGCAGAGATCAATATTTCCAAAAACCGTTCATCGGCGTAGTCATCACTTTCAGCCAGCCAAATCCATTCTCCCTGAGCAAGGCCGATACCCCGTTGCCACTGCTTAAAAGGTGTGCCCGAATTATTTTCGTTAAAAACAACTTCTCTGACAAAAGGATTGCCGGTATATTCACTGATCACTTCACGGCTTGTATCGGAAGAGCAATCATCCAGTATTATTATTTCAAAATTTTTGTAAGTCTGATGGAGGACACTGTCTATTCGCTGGCGCAGATATCTACCGTGATTATAATTGGGTATAATGACCGAAACTTTTGGCGTCATCAAATTATCACTTAAATGACAATTCCCAAACCATTGCACTTTCTGTAATTATAGAATTTCTTTTTGGTTTTCATGGCGATAGCCGACACAGCCTTTTTAACAGCGGGAAAACTTTGGGTATCATGAAAAATCGTACACGCGGAATGTTCCGCACTCCACAGGCCACACGCATAGGTATCCTCGTATGTATGAATAATATCAACGTGAATCAAATCAAACGCTTGCTCCCTTGATCTGATAAAGTCTTTATAGTCCGATCGGATCAGCTCAATGTTTCCGAAGTTCTTCAGGTTATCTTTGGTCTCCTCATAAATGTCTCCATGATGTCCTGCGTGTGTATCTCCCGTGAAACTATCTACACCTGTGACTTTGCTGAAATAATTAGCCAGCGCGGCCGTCGAATATCCAAACTCAACCCCAAATTCCAACGCAGTATTTGCATTGATTTTTGAAAACTCGATGATATCTAATATGATTTTTTCCAACCCTACCCACGCTTTTGATCGAGGGTGAACCAGCCTTTCCGGCACAACTATTTTTTGAGGCAAATAATTAATCTCGCCATACCTGATTTCATCAAGAACTTCTTTTGCTTTGACAATAAGGCCCGTATTCAGCATATTTTCAAAAATATATTGTCCAATCAATTTTACTCAAAGGTACTGCCCTTAATACACGGTTCTGTTGCCTAAAAACTGCTGCCCCATGCTGGAAGAGTTGTTGCACGTTTGCATATAGTAGTTTTCCTCATCAGATAAATTTCTGGAATCTACATACCAGGGTAAGTGTCTGATCAAATAGGGAAACCCCGTCCGGCAGGCCGACAAGGTGTAACTTTCGCCATGTTCCAATTTTGACAAAGGTCTGTAAAGGGCGAACGTGGTGTCGATCGGGGCGTCGTAAAGGTTTGCCATCACCTCTTTCTCCCAATAGTGTTTTTCATACTCAACCACTTTAGTCTTTAATGAAAACGAATCGGGCAAATCATCAATTTTTATTCCAAAACCAATTTTCTCTAACCGATAATTTCTGTCTAATATGAATTTGAAATACTCAATAAAATTTTTTGGACATTCTTGCACAGGCACCACATCAGAATCGGTATACACAAAATAGTTCCATTTATATTGATCATAAAGGCCGGATTTCCAAAAGGCCAGATGCCCGACATTTTTTTTCTGACGTATTACTTTGTATTTACTTGTCTCATAAAATTTCAATAATGGTGGATAAGAAGAATTATTATCCAGGATGACAATATTGGTGAAGCCGCAATTTTCGAGAAATCCTATTAGCTGAAGGGGAAACGTTAGTCTGTTAAAATTATTGATGACTATGGGTATTTCGTACAAGGAAAGAAACTTTAGTCTGTATCCCACATTCAGCAACCGGGCGTAAATGATTTTCAGAACTCTCAGTCCGAATTTTAAGTTCTCATATTTATTTCGTAAAACTTCTCTCATAACCAAGACCTCCTACAGATGGCACCTGTCTTTTGGTGGCATCTTCCTGACTTGAGCAATAACTTGCTCAACATACTCGTATCGACGAACTTGTGCTCTTCGTTGAATTTCCCCGGGATCCATTCCTGCCAGGAGGGAGGACTTACCAGGAAAGTATGATGGATGTAGAAAAGGACTTTCATTCATAACGAATTTACTCGCAAAAGTAAGTAAATATCGAAGTTATTCTCTCACATTATTCCTTGAGTCTTAATATCTCTTTGTATCGAAGCCTGTATTTTCCACATTGATTGAGGATACCCATCATGCTATAAAATGAAAAAGCGAGATTCATTCTTCGTTCAAAGGAAGGATTCATGACATTTAAAAACCTTATCGATGAATTGCAAAGAAGGATCAATTGATAAATGATATCCTTTAGCCAAACGAACCTCGTTACTTCTTTTCCTATCAGTACATAATCGTAGATAATCAAGTTGCTCTTACTGTAAGCGAGCGATTTATTTATCCTAAACAAGTACTTTTCCGACAACCGGTCTGAAGACAGATAGTGATGAAATTTGAGCTTTTCAGAGAACCATAATTTGAAGCCAGCTAACCGAATGGCATAGCAAAGTTCCGTATCTCCACCTGAGGAAAGGTTTGTGGCTAATCTATCGGGCAGTGACGGTTCAAACTTTTTTGAAGATAGTTTCATTAAAGCTTCGCGCCTGATCACCAACCCCGCTCCATAAAGGGAAGAAAAAACTTCGGACAATGCACCCTCGGCCTTACCTTGTGGATAGCAGGCAAAGCAAAACTTATATTTTTCAAACCAATCAGGAAGAGTACCATCACTAACAGCTATACCGGTCCCTCCCATGGCTCCAATTTGAGGATTACTTTTTAGGATGGAATATGCATCCAGCAAATAATTGCTTTGCAGCCAGTTATCATCATCGCAAAATATGATTGTGTTATAGCGGGATATCGCTATTCCTTTCGTCCTTGCAAAGGATAGCCCCTGCATGGGCTGATTCACAATTTTCAATTTAATATCAGATCGGCCCAATTCGCGCCACAATTTTGAAGCCAATTCCCGAGTATTGTCCGTGGAAGCATTGTCTACCAAAACAATCTCCCATGCAAGGTCCCCCGGCGTTTTTTGAAGAGAAAGGTGACGTAACGTCTCATAAATCCGGGAGGCGCTATTGTAGCAGCAAATAATAATGGATATTCCCGCCCCCATGCTATGCTACACCAACCAATGTTTTAATCTTAAAAGCGAGGGCCTTCATAAAAATCCTGGCGCTTATTCGCAACCCTTGCTTTCCATCTCTTAAACCTTCGATGTATTGAAGATGGTGGGTGATGTTCCGATAATAAAGCTCAGGATGAACCAAAGCCATTATAGTGTTTGAATCTTGTTTTGGTTTTTCTTTGCTTACCAGGAAGATATTTTGCTTGTACCACCATTCCACATCTTCGTTGGCCCAAATAACCGGACGGATGCAATCGTAAAAAAAGAAACCGTGCGGCTCAAATTTCTTTTGCCAATACGCCGGCCATTGTTCATTAATATGATTCTGTCCACCCTGGTAAGGGATCGCGGCTGAAAAGAGAATGGTGTCAGAATGCTTTACCAAGGAACTTACCAATGTATCCGCACTGGTTTCAGGCAAATGCTCTGCAACCTCCAAACAAATCAAAAGATCGAATTTTCTGTTCAGGTCAAAAGGTTTTGAAAGATCTTTTGACAGAACTTTGCTGGAGGAAATGTGAAGTTGATTCGGAGAAAAGGATTCCCCCTCGATGCCAAGGTAATCATCAATACCATTTTGTTCAAATACGGCAAGCCAGGTACCTGTGCCGCAACCCACATCGAGTACATTATTCGGCTTGATTGATTTTATTAAAAAGGGAACTATCTGTCGGGGCGCCTTCAGATTATGTATCTGTTCCGAATGAACATAATTGATTAAAGCCATAAGAATTTATTTCAGATGATTCCAAAAGAGAAAAATTATGAAATGAATTAGGTCTGCTTGTCCCTTTTCACAATGTAGGTAACCGTACTTGCTGCTTCATGAATTCTGCTGGCAGAGCGGATATCGGAGAGGTACGTGTGGACGGCCCTTGAACACCCGGTCCATTGAGGATAGTCATCTATTATAATCAATCCATTCTCTATGACCAAAGGGTACAAATATTTTAGCGAAACCATAATTGAATCATACCAATCACCATCCAGCCTTAAAATGGAGAGCTTGTTAGGGTGAAACGCAGGCAATGTATCCGTGAACCACCCTGGATATACTTCATAATTTTGGTGGTTCGCCAATGCCATGGCTTCCAGCGCAAACTTCCTCTCCGCAGAACAGTTTTCAAAATAAGTCGGCGCGTTTTTGTCCTGCTGCCATTTTAAAGCAGCCTCACCGTCAATTTCCTGAGCCGGCGGCAACCCTTCAAAGCTATCAAATAAATGAATTTTTTTTTCCTTTCCGATGATCTCCGCTATGGCAGCACTCATACCTCCTTTCCAAACGCCACATTCGGCGAAATCGCCCTCTATTTTTTTGAACTGATCACATAATTCGAGATTGACCCTGAAACTATTCGGATCCATCATCGTGTAGTTTTTGTATTTGTGAAAAAGGTCCATGAAGAATTTCCCTCTCTTGTCGCCATGCCTTCTCAGGTCAAAGCCTGCCTGTCGAAAAACTTTTTTAATGATTTTTTTCATTCTATCAGGTTTGACGCCGGAACCATAAAGCCATTATTAAAAGAATGAGGGAAATTACGTCCTTTGGAGGGCGAATCAGTTATTTCAAAACTTATAATCTCTTTTTCCCAGGAAAGTGTTTCAGTAAAGTGTGAACCCACCCACGCTGAAAGACGGTAACGATCAGGAACAAGCGGCGGCAATTGTATCGTCACAGCAAATTCCTGCGCAGCTTCACTAAACCGAATAAAAGGCTCCGATACGGGTATTGCTTGCATAATTGTTATTCCCAGGGAATTGCTTATGTCAAAGGCAACAAATGCTGTCTTATGAACATTCCTGGAAAAAACACTGAAAACAATCTCTAATTCATACTGTGGCTGAGTACCTTTCAGGTTTGCCATCACCCTCGAAAAATACAAGCTTTCTTTCGGAGACAAGGACTCCCATGTATTTCCGGTGGCTCCCGCAAAACTTTGCTGGTAAAATGAGGTCACTTCACTGCCCCGGCCTTCTTTAATGAGCCGTCCTTTGTCGAGAATAATTGCACGCTTACATAAGTTCTCAACCGCAGCCATATTGTGACTTACAAATAAAATTGTCCTTCCACGATTACTAACATCCTCCATTTTACCCAAACACTTTTTTTGAAACTCAGTATCCCCTACCGCCAGCACTTCATCAATAATCAGGATTTCGGGCTCCAAAAATGCCGCAACCGAAAATGCCAGGCGTAATTGCATGCCGCTGGAGTAATGCTTCAATGGGGTATCTAAAAACTTTTCTGTTCCGCTGAAGTTTATGATTTCATCAAACTTCTCCAGTATCTCCCGCCGTTTCATTCCTAAAAGTGAGCCGTTGAAAAAGACATTCTCACGTCCTGTAAGTTCGGGGTGGAAGCCTGTACCTACCTCCAGCAAACTCGCGATCCGTCCACGTGTGATTATTTTGCCCTGAGTGGGTGGCGTGATCTTCGAGAGTATTTTCAGTAAGGTTGATTTGCCCGCGCCATTTCTGCCGATAATACCAATTGATTCGCCGGCCAGAACGTCAAATGAAACTTCATTCAGTGCCCAAAAATCTTCCTCATTAGTTTTATCGAATCGAATAGCACTTTGCAAGCGCTCACGTAAACTTAAATAGCCCCCCGACTGATGTCTGATCCTGTATTTTTTTGAGAGGTCATGTACTTCCAGTATCGGTTTCATCTCTTTTTCAGGCGAAGTCAGCAAAAAAATCTTCTGTTCTCTTAAAATAAAGAATACCAATAAATAATAACAGGAATCCTGTAGTCAAACTGATCAGCATCAATGTATTGTTAACTTCTGCACCGGATATGGGATATCGAAACAGTTCTACGGCCGCATACATGGGCGACAGGGCCAGCATATATTGAAGCAAAGGATTCGGCAGCATGGAAGCAGGATAGATGACGGGGGTTAAAAAAAATAATACCTGAACCACGAACGGAATTACATAACGGAAATCCCGATACTTTACATTCAGGGCAGCGAGCAGGCTACCGGGTCCAAGTGTAGCCATCAGACATATTCCCAGCGCCGCCGGCCAGATCCAGCATGCCGTCCAGGATACCGGTTGCTTATAATAGATCAATAAAGACACGAAGAGCACAAAGGCCATCAGAAAGTCAAAAAGGGCCACTAATATTGACGAAACTGGAATGATTAACCGGGGGAAATAAATTTTTTTTATAATCTGGGAATTACTCACCATGCTGTTGGCCGAATTGGTCAGGCCTGTGGAGAACGTGTTCCACAGCAGAAGACCTGAAAATACAAAAACGGGATAGGGCAGATTTTGCGAGGGTACATGGAGGGCGCGCCCAAAGAAGAAGGTAAAAATAACCATCATTACCAACGGCTGAAGAATGGCCCACAAAAAGCCCAGGACGGTCTGTTTGTATTTAATCTTGATATCGCGCCAGGTAAAAAAATAGAACAGTTCCCGGTAGCGCCATAATTCTTTCCAATTAAGCAATCCCTGATGGGTAGAGTCGATTATATGTTCAACAGAATCCGACGTGCGCATGATACGAGTTTTAATAATCCGGGGAGGATTTCTAAAAACTATTCCCCAGTTTTGCGCCAAGTTACCATGAAAATCCTCTTTTTAGTACCGTACCCCCTTAAAGAATCACCTTCTCAGCGGTTTCGCTTTGAGCAATACTTTGGAATACTATTGGCACACGGACATTCCTATGAAGTTCAAAGCTTCCTTGATTCCGTCAATTGGAAAGTGTTATTTGAGAATCGGAAAATAGTGAGAAAAGGAGTAACCATCATGCTTGGTTTCGTACGCAGGATCTTCCTTCTGTTTCACGTACCCAACTTCGATATGGTTTTTATTCACCGGGAGGCGATGCCGGTGGGCCCGCCCGTTATCGAGTGGGTGATTGCCAAAATTCTGAGAAAGAAAATAGTGTTTGATTTCGATGATGCCATCTGGCTTACGGATAGGGCGGATGAGCCAGGGTGGTTGACAGCCATCAAATGGAGAAAAAAGGTGAAGTATATCTGTCGTTGGAGTTACAAGGTCAGTTGCGGCAATGATTATCTATGCGAATACGCAAGGCAGTTCAATCAACATGTAGTTTATAATCCTTCTACAATTGACACAGGAAGTCTTTCCAACCCGAATCATTTTGCAAAAAGGTCTGACGAAATTGTTGTCGGTTGGACAGGGTCACATTCCACCTTGAAATATTTAAATGAATTGCAGCCGGTACTACAGCAATTGGAGCAAAAATATCCTCAAATTAAAATTCTGGTCATAGCCGATCAACCCCCGAGGCTTTCATTAACGACGGTCTGCTTTATCCGGTGGTCACCCGAAACTGAAGTGAAAGATTTGTCAAAAATAGATATCGGTATCATGCCACTGCCGGATGATGAATGGTCAAAAGGAAAATGCGGATTTAAGGCGCTTCAATATATGAGTTTGGGAAAACCTGCGTTGGTCTCACCGGTCGGTGTCAACACAAAAATTGTCGATCATGGGATCAATGGTTATCACTGCTCTACTGCCGATGAGTGGCTGAACCGCATCGAATATTTACTAAAACGAAAAGATGTTTGTGCTGATATGGGGAAAAGGGGAAGAGAGAAAGTAATCAACCATTATTCAGTCGCTTCCAACACGTTCAACTTTTTGTCGTTGTTTGAATAATCACGCATGATAATCAATGCCAGGAGATAAAACGGGAGCAAGGGAATCCGGTAACGGGCAAGTGTACCAAAATTAAATGTGGAGATACCGACAGCAAAAGCAAAGGTTATTGAAAACACCAGGCAAAACAATACATTGTAATTGCCCAAGGCTGAGAAAAAATGCCGGAAATTTTTGAGAAGAATGTAAATTGAAAATAAAAGCAGAAAAGCACTTTCCAACGATGACATAAACATCAGGGGATTTCGCGCCTCCCATAAATACGGTCGGAAGAGTGAAACATTGATGGCGGCCGGTGATGCCTGCAACATCCCCAACGGGGTCCAGTCAGGAATATCCAACGAATAACGGGAGCCCGCTTCGCGGCCCGTATAAAATCCAATATCATACGCCGTTATTTTCGAAGTCTTTGTCAGGTTTGCCACGGAATATTTGGCATCCGTTTCACCAATTTTGACTACTGCATAGTAGACTGAAATCAAGAGGATAATAGCAGCAAAAGGTACTACCATAAATTTTATGAGAACGGACCGTATAGAACCGAAATTATAGGCCATGATCCAAAGGATTACAGCCGGCAGGTAGGCTTGCAAAACAAACAGGCGAACCTTAAAGATCACGTAAAGGACCCCAATCAGAACCGCTATAGAACTCATTCTGATACGACGCTCAATAAACAGAATCGAAATGTGATAGGTGGCCATACCAAGACAGCCAATAATCACCGTGTCTTTTAATAAACCACTACCCCAGAAGAATACGGATGGAATGAAAAAAGTTGCCAGGGCGATGCTCCGGTGCAGGTGAGGGTACTGTTTGTAAAATGTTAGAAATAACATCCACATACCCACGAAACTAATCACCGAAAACAAAACCGCTGTAGCGGAATAGGAGGAAAGGGTTAATAAATCAAAAAAAGCTGCTATCCGGATAACAAAATATGAATTGGGGTCGTGAAAGAAAGGAATTCTGGATGTATATTGATAAATGCCAGCTTCATTATCGGTGGATCCAAAAATTAGTTGTAAGCCACTACCAGGATTTTCAATGAACGACTCCCAAACAATGCGACTTCCAAATGTATGGTAATTAAAGGTGTCTCCTCCATGGTAGTAGTATTGATAAATAAACCCCATCGCCAGTGCACCG
>JAYVXP010000020.1:0-2750 GCA_043785125.1 Bacteroidia bacterium | reverse complement strand
CTCGACCGGAAGGCGTTGGCGCAGATAGCCCAATATGCGGAACATGAGTTTGCCGGCGTGAATTGCGGGATCATGGATCAGTATGCCAGTTTGTTTGGTGAAAAAAATTCTGCTCTGCTGCTGGATTGCAGAAACCTTACCCATGAAGTACTGCCCTTTAATTTCTCATCGCATTCCCTTTTACTGGTGGATACCAAGATCAAACATGCGTTGGGAGCTACGGCATACAATGATAGGCGGGAGACCTGTGAAAAAGGAGTGAAGATGATCCGGAAGAAATACCCGCTTGTAAATTCCCTGCGCGACGTTACAAGAACAATGGTATATGAGACTCAGGACCAACTTGGGGAAGATATTTTTATTAAATGTCTCTTTGTGGTAGCGGAAATTGGCCGTGTACAAAAAGCAGGTGAGCTGTTGAAGCGAAATGATTGGAAGGGTTTCGGAGAATTAATGTACGAGGCACATTGGGGTCTCAGCCAGGCATATGAGGTGAGCTGTGAGGAACTGGACTACCTGGTCATGCTGGCGGAAGAGGATAAGGATATGGTTCCGGGTTCCCGGATGATGGGCGGTGGATTTGGAGGTTGTACGATCAACCTGATCGATAAAGACAAGGAAGCGATTTTTAAGGAGATTGTTTGCCAAAGATATTTTGCTACTTTTAAAAAAGAACCTGATTTTTATTCAGTAAAACTTTCACAGGGTGTCCATAAACTTATGAACGAACCTTGAACCTTGAACCTTAAACCTTGAACCTTGAACCTAATCCTCCCCCATGCAAAAACTCCAGACCTTCGACTACATCGTTTTTCTTATTTACTTCGTCATCGTGGCTACGTACGGCTATTGGATATACAACCGGAAAAAGAAAGCACAAACTGATTCCAAAGATTTTTTCCTTGCAGAAGGTTCGCTTACGTGGTGGGCTATCGGTGCCTCTTTGATTGCCTCCAACATTTCGGCTGAGCAAATGATTGGCATGTCGGGGTCCGGGTTTAAAATGGGGTTGGCGATTTCTACCTATGAATGGATGGCGGCTGTAACGTTAATCATTGTGGCCGTCTTCTTCATCCCGGTTTACTTGAAAAATAAGATTTACACCATGCCGCAGTTCTTAAACCAGCGGTACAATGGTACGGTGGCCATGATTATGGCGGTGTTTTGGTTGTTGCTCTACATTGTCGTCAACCTGATGTCGATCTTATACTTGGGCGCTTTAGCCATCAGTGGCATAACTGGATTTGATATTTACATGTGCATTTTTATGCTTGCCATTTTTTCCATCCTCATAACATTGGGCGGAATGAAAGTGATCGGATATACGGATGTTATCCAAGTTTTTTTTCTGGTGCTGGGTGGCCTAGTCGCGACCTACATTGCGTTGAATTTAGTTTCCAAAGAAGCTGGTCAGGAAGGCTTGTTGAATGGATTCACGTTGCTGACCCGGGAAGCGAACGATCATTTTCATATGATTTTCAAGCGTGAGAATTCGAATTATATGGACTTGCCGGGCCTTACCGTATTAATAGGTGGTATGTGGATTACTAATTTGAATTACTGGGGATGTAATCAATACATTACGCAACGTGCGTTGGGTGCTGATTTAAAGACGGCTCGCAGCGGTATTTTATTTGCGGCCGGGTTAAAGTTATTAATGCCCGTTATTGTAGTGTTGCCAGGTATTGCCGCTTATGTGCTCCACTCAAAAGGGTATTTCGCGACCGAAATGTTGGACTCCAAAGGGACAATAGACGTCAATAAAGCTTATCCTTCTTTGCTAAACTTATTGCCGAGTGGACTTAAGGGCTTGGCCTTTGCAGCATTGACTGCGGCAATCGTAGCTTCCCTGGCAGGCAAAGCCAATAGTATTGCCACCATTTTTACACTGGATATTTATAAGAAGGCAATTAATCCGACTGCATCAGAAAACAAGCTGGTGGGACTAGGACGAATTGCCGTGGTAGTCTCCATGTTACTTGCGGTTGGTCTTTCCTTGCTTATTGGTGAGAAATTAATGGGCGAAGGAAAACAGGGCTTCCAATACATTCAGGAATATACAGGCTTTGTATCGCCTGGGATTTTTGCGATGTTTATCCTTGGCTTTTTCTGGAAGCGCACCACTTCCAATGCAGCCCTGTTTGCAACAATAGGAGGCTTTATATTCTCGCTGATATTTAAAGTACTTCCTAAGTTCATGGACCTGTCGTTCTTGGCCTCCACAGGATTTTCAAAAGCAAATGCAGAAGGAATCTATGAGATTCCTTTTCTTGATCGGATGGGATTTGTGTTTATCCTTTGTGTGCTCGGAATGATTATCATCACTAGCATCGACCAAAAGAGAGGCGTTAAGTCAAAGGGACTGGAGATCGATTCCAGCATGTTCAAACCAGGCTCCGCGTTTACAGCCATCGCCCTATTGATCATAGGGATCATCGTAGCGTTATACTCGGTATTTTGGTAATCTTCAAACTTTTAAACGCTAGCGACGAACTTCGAAAATGAATCGAATTGATCGCCTCACTGCAATTTTGATCCAAATGCAATCCAAAAAGATTGTAAAAGCAGAAGAGATTGCGGACCGGTTTGAAATAAGCCTGCGCACCGTTTATCGCGATGTAAAGGCCCTTATGGAGGCGGGTGTGCCGATCGGATCCGAGGCAGGTAAGGGCTATTTTATCGTGGATGGCTATCATCTGCCCCCCGTGATGTTTAATCAGGCGGAGGCCAGCGCTATGCTGGTGGCTGGA
>JAYVXP010000019.1:0-2768 GCA_043785125.1 Bacteroidia bacterium | reverse complement strand
TGGTCATAATTATAAGCTGACGATTGGTAAATCGGGTTGACTAATCCGCCAAAGAGAGGGTCACCCACGGATCCGGCGTGTACGGCGAGTGTCAAGGGAGAGAGACGATTGTTGGACTTTTTCATAGCTTCAAAATTGGACGAGTAAAGATAGGCGCACCACTCCCCGAAAAAAACAAACCTTATAAAATGCTTAGCTTAGGTCATGTTTAATCCTAAATAAAACAAACATGGTAGACGCACTTACCCCCAATGACGGCCAGCGAATCAGCAAAGCCGACGCAAAGAATTGGATCACCGACTATCGGGCCAAAAATCCAAATAAGGTTTTAGCCCAGTTTTATGGCAGCAAAAGGCTGAACGAAATTCTGACACAGCCAGGGTGTATTGGGATCAGGATTTATGTAACCACCGATTCGCAGGGCCATAATCAGTTGGTATTGGTAGGTGCAATGAAAGATGGTAACAATATCTGGCCCAAGTTGGACACTACCGATCCAAGCGTTGATGGAATAATACTTGAATTTGGTACACCGTGTCCTCCGATATGTAACATGGAATAAGGGTGAGTCGGGAAACATTTCTCTTTATTGCCCAACTCCAGGGATATTTTGCGCTGGCAACTTGTATAATTACGTTGTTAAAGTGGAAAAGTAAACCTGCGTACATTAAATTGATCGGGGTCTATGCTGGCGCCAGCGTTTTAGCAATCATACTTCAAAATTCCATCGTTCTGATTTTCCACGTTCCGCGCGGAAACAATATTGTTGGAAATTTCTATACGTTGTTTGAGGTCGTGTGTCTGCTCGCAATTTTTAACCTTGCTCTCACCGCTCCACGATTCCAAAAAAACATCTTGATTTTGATAGGTTTATTTTTTGTTATTTGGTTAACAGATTCACTTTATCAGGGCATGCTTAATGTAATTTCCTACAGCCGTACCATCGGCAGCATCATGGTGATTGTCGTTTCTATATTTTATTTGCTCGGTCTTTTGCGTGATCTGCCGACACAGCGCCTTTCGAAGTTTCCAATGTTCTGGGTTGTAACAGCAGTACTGGTGTATAACGCGGGGGGATTTATTCTGTTTATTCTTGTTGAATATCTTATTAATGTCCTCAAAAGTGATTTAACGTACTATTGGACGTTTCATAATGTTCTCCGGATTATTTTGTTCGTGCTTTTAATTATGAGTGTATGGCAGGACCTTCTGAATCGCAGGCAGTCCTGATTGTTGCCTTCGGCACGATCGGCATGTTGCTGATGGCGGGTGCGATTGTGCTCTTTGGTGTTTTCTATCAAAAGAAGATGTTACAAGAGCAACTCAAGCGACAATTGCTGGAAGCGGACCATCGGAAAAAAATGATGGAAGCTGAGATGCAATCCCGTGAAAATGAGCGTGGTAGACTTTCAAAGGAGATCCATGATGGCGTGGGCGCCATGCTCCAGGCGCTTCGTGCCACCACCCTTGCTGTGGCAAAAAACGCCAAGGTAGAAGACCGTGATGAACTGAGCCGGCAGGTGGATGGGATCACTGAAACCGTGCGCCGGATGGCGTATGATCTTATGCCCGCATCGCTCGAAAAGTTCGGGCTTGTAGAAACACTCGATGAATTTTGCTCGAAACTCAATCGCTATAATCCGGGCATTTACTTTACTTTTTCAAACGATGGGCCGGCTCGCAAGCTTGACAGTCGTCAGCAACTGATCCTCTATCGCATGGTACAGGAAGCCACGACAAATGCCATCCGTCACGCGAATGCCAGTGAGGTGAACATCGCCATGTTGTGGGCACCCGGTTTATTAACCTTGCGCGTGGCTGACAATGGCAAAGGGTTTGAATATCCTACACAGGAGAATAAGATTCATGGCCGGCACGGACTCGGCTTGTATAGTTTGGAGAACCGTGCGACTTTGTTGGGGGCAGATTTGAAATTTGTTTCCAACCTTCCCACAGGAACCTTGCTAACCGTTCACGTACCCTTGCATGGATAAAATTAATTTACTCGTCGTAGATGATCACCGCCTGTTTCGTAAAGCGATCGTACGCTTGCTCAAAACCTGTGAGCCGATCGGGGAGGTGTGGGAGGCCGAGAACGGAAAAGAATGCATCGACATGGTTCAGCAAAATCCAGTGCACGTAGTGCTGCTTGACCTGGAGATGCCGCGCATGAACGGAGTGGAAGCAGCAGAAATCCTGATGCCTCAATTCCCGGATCTCAAGATCATTATTCTTACCATGCACGACAGTGAAAAGTACATGCTTCACATGCTCGAGATGGGCGTCCACTCTTTCTTGCTGAAGAATGTTGGTCCTGAGGAATTGGAAAAAGCCATTGTATCCGTGGTTGAAAAAGATTTTTATCACAGTGATCAACTCGCCATGTTGTTGCGAAAAAACCTGAAAGAGAAAATCAAAATGAAACGCCCGACGTTTAGAAAATCCACGAACATTACGGAACGCGAGGGTGAGATACTTAAGTTGATTTGTCAGGAAAAGAGCACCAAAGAAATCAGCCAGCAACTCTCCATTAGCGAGGGAACCATCAATGTTCACAAGCATAATCTGCAGACAAAACTCGGCGTGAAATCAACCATCGGACTCATCCGTTTTGCCTATGAATCGGGACTGTTAAAGTGATTTTACCGATTTTGCCATCTAAATAATCCTTTAGTTTTCCTATAGGATCCTTTAGATGATCGACCACTTCTTCTTAATGAATAAACACGTATTCCAGCTTAAAAACTGATTTTTTTCAGTTAAGGACC
>JAYVXP010000018.1:0-2773 GCA_043785125.1 Bacteroidia bacterium | reverse complement strand
AAAATAAGGCGCAAGGATAGTGAATTAAATTAAAAGGTGAGGGGGTTAGTTGAGAAACTACTCGTGAAATTTAGCGAAAACGTTTGCAACCTCACCCCCGGCCCCTCTCCGGAAGAGAGGGGAGTCGGGCTGAGTAAGGGGACGATATTTTTTTGTAGGGGGATTCCTGCCTATGCCGAGACGGCTTCGGCAGGCAAGCCTGCTTAGAAGCACGGACTACGGTAAACATATGCCTACGCCGAGACGGCTTCGAAAATCAATTCCCCTCTTTGACAACCTTGACGACTAACTCAATCTCTTCATCTGTCAATTGACATCCGGAGGGAAGGCAGAATCCATTCTTAAACAAAAATGAAGAAGTATCATTGAGGAACGATTGGTAAGATTTAAAGACGGGCTGAATGTGCATGGGCTTCCAGAGCGGTCTGGTCTCGATGCCCTGTTGAAAAAGGGCTTGCCGGATCTTGTCCTGATTCGCGGTAAGAACCAGTCCGCTGATCCATCGGTTGGAAATGGCATGAGTAGGTTCACGTTGCCATTCGGCACCAGGAATTCCATCCAATAATTTCCGGTAGGCAGAAAAGATTTCTCTTCGCTTATGCACTTTGAATGGCAGGTCGGCCAATTGCACCAAACCCATGGCGGCATTGACCGGACCCATCCGGTAGTTGAATCCCAATTCGGCATGTTCATAATAAGGCAAATTTTCACGCGAATGAGTGGCCCAGTACAGTACTTTTTCGAAGACTGTTTTATCCTTAGTGAGAAGAGCACCACCGCCATAGGTGGTCAACAGCTTGTTGTTGTTAAACGATAGAACTCCGACTTCACCTAATGTTCCAAGTCCCTTCTGCTGGTACATTGAACCAATTGCTTCTGCGGCATCTTCCAATACCGGGATTTCATATCGGGTTGCGATTTCTAAAATACGGTCCAGTCGGGCGGGCGTGCCATACGTGTGCACAACAATAATAGCCTTTGGTTTTTTATTTTCCTTTTTGCATTGGAGGATGGCTTGTTCCAATAATTCCGGGTCCATGTTCCAGGTGCTCCGTTCACTATCCACAAAAACAGGAATGGCCCGGAGATACAAGATCGGGTTGATGGTGGCTACATAGGTAAAGGTTGAGGCGATGACATAATCGTTTTCACCCACGCCCAATGATTTAAGTCCAAGATGGATAGCTGAGGTACCGGAGTTTAGCGCCACGGCAAAACCGGAGCCGGTGATATCGCACAACTGCGCTTCAAAATCAACAATGATCTCATCATGATGGCGATCTGAATATTCATTCAGTTTTTGGGCAAGCGCACTGGCGTCAATTGGATTGTAGGATAAGGGGATGGCGAATTTGCTTCTCATCGATTCAAAATTAGAAAATAAAAACTAACCTCTCCTTTTTTCCTCGCCCCAGAAGCGCTGGTAATAGAATGCAACCATCAACAGCAACATCAGCATAGGGTTGACGATCAGCCTGTGGATTTGAGACAGCAAAGGAGAAGATATTTCAGAATCTCCTTCCACCCGGAGTTTGACGATCAAATACACCGGCAGGATAAAAAAGAATTCAAGACAAAAAACCAAAAAGGCAATTCGTAAATATTTCTTTTCGTGGAAAAGTGAATAAATAATCACGAAACACAACAAGTCATTCAGCACCAACCGAAAGGACTTATTGAAAATAAAAATAGCGTTGGAATTGGTGACTGCATTTCCACCCAGCCATACCCAAATGAAATTAAGGTAATCCATTCGTTGGAATAAATAGACCAGCACCAGGCCGAGCAAGCCCAGGCCAATCAAAATAAATTTAGGCGGCGGTTGCTTTTGGTTTTCCATTGACTTTAGCTACCCATATTATCCACAATAAAAATACAATGATGTAAATGGCAGCCGTAAAAACATATTTATGAACATAGTAGAAATAATGTTGGTAATGGATTGCCACAAAATACAACAAGACCAAACGTACAATATTCGAAAGGTGAATGATTATCAATCCTACCGGTAAAAACCAACTTAATTTTCTTGCTGGGCCGCCAAAAGCAATCAGAAAGGCTACAAACACAATCATTACATTAATACCATTGCAGCCTTCATAAATATTGAGAACCGTATTGTTGTCACTTTTCAAAAACACGGTGGGACCATGTTCATTTTGGAGCGGGGTGACGATGTAACCCCATTGATTTAATGCAACAGAAGTTTGAAATGCCACCCAACGGGTTGCCGGATCTGGCGCCGGGTCCTGGTAGGTTATCCATAAACCATACAAAACATTTCCACCGATGTATAAACCCAGAAAAATAAACAGAAATCGGAGGGCAGGTCTGAATTCTTTCAACATATCATGGTGTGTTTACCGCGGGTATGCCCATCAGTTTTACTTTGCCTTCAAAACTTTTTGTAACAACGGCGCCCGCACCGATCACACTTTCCGCGCCGATGGCAATATTCTGAAGTGTCTTAGCTCCTGTCCCCATCAAGCAACCCTCCCCGATCGAGACATTGCCGGAAATGTTACAACCCGGCATGATGGTGCTGAAGTTTCCGATATGCACATCGTGACCTACGGTCGTGGCGAGATTGATCAGAACAAAATCACCGAGGTTAACGTGGGTAGTCAGGATGACGCCTGCTGTTAATATGGTTCCCCTCCCCAATTGATTAAACTTTTTATTTCCAACGATACAGGCAGGGTGTACCAGAACCGGAAATTCAACTTTGGGGTTGGTGATCATTCCCGTTATTTTTCTTTTTGTTTCCGGATCT
>JAYVXP010000017.1:0-2774 GCA_043785125.1 Bacteroidia bacterium | reverse complement strand
TGCGGGAAAATTTATCTGACCGTTGATTACGGAAACTGGGGACGAAAATATGATTTACCAAACGCGGGCAAATATGAGAACCAGGGTACGTATTGGCGCGTGGGAGGAGATATTAATTTACTTAAGAAAGACCCTGATCGCAACATGTTTTTTATTGGTCTTCGTTATGGACATTCATCATTCAACGAGTTTGCAACCATCACTTTTACCGATCGATATTTCGGAAGCATTCAAAAACAGATCAGCAACAATGCTGTTACGGCCGGATGGGGTGAGCTCACGGCTGGCTTGCGTGTAAAAATCTGGAAGGAATTTTGGATGGGCTACACGGCACGCATGAAGTTTGCACCCAGCGTGAAGGGAGACAACGAAATGAAGACCTACGACATTCCAGGATATGGACTGAACGGACAAGGATTTTACTGGGGCTTTAACTATCAGATTTTTTGGAGAGTACCCTTTACGAAACAAAAGAAGCCGACGCCGACTTTCCCCAAATGAAGGACAATTCCGAAAAGGTTAATCCTTCTTAAATAAAGAATCCACGAACTCGGTCTTATTAAATACCTGCAGGTCGTCAACTTTTTCACCCACGCCGATATATTTCACCGGTATTTTAAATTCTTCAGAAATGCCAATGACCACGCCGCCCTTGGCTGTGCCATCGAGTTTAGTAATGGCGAGTGCTGTTACGTTGGTTGCTTTTGTGAACTCGCGTGCCTGTATTACTGCATTTTGTCCCGTGCTGCCATCCAGGACCAACAACACATCGTGCGGGGCCTCCGGAATGACTTTTTGAATGGCCCGCATGATCTTCGACAATTCCGCCATCAGGTTCACTTTGGTGTGAAGGCGTCCGGCGGTGTCAATAATGATTATATCCGCACCTTGCTTCATTCCTTCCGTCACCGCTTCAAAGGCTACTGCCGAAGGGTCCGTGTTCATCCCCTTGGCAATCACCGGTACGCCCACGCGTTGCCCCCATAATTTTAATTGATCAACCGCCGCTGCGCGAAATGTATCGGCGGCACCCAGGACCACGATCTTTCCTTTCTTCTTGAACTGGGCAGCGAGTTTTCCGATGGTGGTAGTCTTACCCACTCCATTCACCCCAACCACCATCATTACGTAAGGCTTACAACCTGCAGGAGTGTCAAAATCATCCAGGTCGGTTGTCTTGTTTTCTGAAAGCAATGCGACAACTTCTTCTTTCAAGATACGATTCAGTTCTTCGGTGCCGATGTATTTATCGCGCGCTACACGTTTTTGAATCCGATCAATGATTTTCAACGTTGTTTCAATACCGACATCTGACCCGACCAGGATCTCTTCCAGGTTGTCAAGGACTTCATCATCTACTTCTGATTTGCCAATAAGTGCTTTACCAAGCTTTCCGAAGAAACTTTCCTTTGATTTCTCCAGGCCCTTGTCGAGGGATTCCTTCTTCTCTTTAGAAAAAAAACTGTTGAATAGTGACATGCTGTATTCTTTCTTATGGGCACCTCTAAAAACTCCATTTTTCAAAAAAATTTCCGGCCAGATTCGGAGACGTTTTACGTTGATTGAAAATTTCATCTGAAAAACTTTTCAAATGATGGTCCGGGATGCTTTTCTCTCTCATTGTTGTGCAAATATTTTCAGATGGACACACTTATCCTACGAAGGGTTCTGATTTGAATTGAACGAAGGAGATTATATGTCAGATTCATTAATCCAATGATCCCTTTCGCCCTTACTTTTCCAATTGAATGAATATACATTTTTTTCATGCTTATTTCCATGAAGCCGAAAACATGCTCAACCCTTGCGCGGAATTTAGATTTTTTACGATTTGATTTCATTTGTTTTTTTGTCAAAAACCTGTTCTTGCACCCTTTTTCATGCACTCGGTTTATCATACCGACTTTCTCGATTACCTTCTCTTGTTCTTCACCCGTGTAAGCGCTATCGGCATATATGGGCTGATCCTTATCCTTCTTGTTTAGCAGACCTTCCAAGGGCTGAGAATCGTGTACCGATGCATCGGTCACCTCATAACTAAGGATCAACTTGCTTTTTTCATCTACCTTCACATGGTCTTTATAGCCGTAGAAAGTCAGGTTGTTTTTCTTAGTCCAACGGGCATCTAAATCCTTCTGTGACAACTTGTTAGGGTTTTCTTCCCATTCTTCTGGTATGATGCCCTCTTTTATTTTTTGATTCTCTTCACGGCTGTTCCTCTGACGGGGGACCTCTACAAAACTGGCATCAACCATGCGACCTTCTTTGCCTACTAAATTTGCCTTTTCAAGACTACTTAAAAACTTGGCGAATAATTTATCAATCAATTTGTCTTCAATGAGCTTCTCACGAAAGAGCCAAATGGTTTTCTCGTCAGGTACATTATCTGAAAGCGTTAATCCCAAAAAACGCATAAAACTGAACCGGTCGAGAATTTGATATTGCATCTGCTCATCGGAAAGATTATAGTATCGCTGGAGCACCAAAATTTTGAACATCATTACAAAATTGAATGCCGGCCTACCTCCGATTCCTTTTTCTTCTTTCTCAAATGAAGAGGTAAGTATTCTTCTGAATTGTTCCCAATCGATTTCCTGCAGTAACTTTACCAATGGATCATTTTGTTGAGTCAATTTTTCCAATCGAAATTGTTCATCAAAAAATCCTCGCTCATTTTTATTTTTCATATTCAAAGATGACCTTTTTTACATTCTCTTTTACTTGAGCCTTGTATAAAAGTTATGCGCAATCACGAGTTTTTAGAGGTCCCCTTA
>JAYVXP010000016.1:0-2787 GCA_043785125.1 Bacteroidia bacterium | reverse complement strand
TCCAACTGAATTTTTTTGGCGCTAGATCATTTATCAATTGATCGTATGTCCTGTTCATGGTTATTCAATTTTATCAACCGATTTAAACTCTGTGTAGTTACTAAGCCCCTCTTCAAAATCAACAGCCCTGTCGGACGGTGGTAAATAATAAATGCTTGGTGCAGTACCTAAATTTTCCATGAGCCTGTAACCTGCTCTGTCCTTCAACAGTTTGCTCAGCTGAAAAGACTGACCACTGCCGTTGGTTACTGTATCTTCATACATGTCGCCAAAGCTGAATACATCATTAGGGCATGCACTTACACAATGCGGCAACTCTCCCTTATCAATCATGTGTGGGCAAAAATCACATTTATCCACGGTACCTTTTTGGCCTGGTACGCCTGCATAATCAGGATTGTACGCTGCATGTTTGGCCTTTTCTCCCTGCCACGGTTCCGTCCAATTAAATATTCTGACAGAATACGGACAAGCAGCCATGCAAAATCTACAACCGATGCAGCGGTTATTATCAATCAATACGATGCCATCCCTTCTTTTAAAGGTGGCGTCCACCGGGCAAACTTTAACGCATGGAGGTTCGTCACAATGCTGGCATAGCGTAGGTTGCCAGTAGGGTGCGGCTTTTTCATTGTCGCGCATTTTATAAATCTTAATCCAGGCATTATCGCCCGTGATGTAATGATTTTTATTGCAGGAGCTTTGACATTTTTTTGCATTTCTACATTTGGCGAGGTCCACAACCATGACAAACTTCCGGTTGTGAAATCCTTCTCTGGGACTATATCCACTCTTCTTCTCAGGCATGTGTTCTACTTCCGAAACAGGGACATGCATCAGCGTACCATCGGTTGACATCAGTTCAATGGTCTCTTCCGGCTTTTCACTTTTGGATTCACCAAATACTTTTGCCAGCACTGCCCCTCCTGCAGCCGTAAGCAACCCCACCTTCAGACCCTGCTCTACAAAACTGCGCCTGGATTTACGCTGACTATCGTTTTCCTTTTCCATATTTTTTATTTGGATGAAAACCCTTTTGGCTTAAGCCAGTTGAGCAACGATTGATTTGATATTTTCTCCTCTATAATTTTCGCATTTTTCAATGCACTCTTTCTTACTTTCATTGCCTTTCCTTCCGCGGTGAGCATGGTAATGAATTCATCATCTTGATCTGCCTTTTGTTTTGCTTCCAGTGGCATGGTAATACTCAGAAAAGGAAGCAATGCACCTGCCCGTAAAAACCCTCTCCTTGATAACGGTTTCTTTTTGTCGTCTTTTTCCATGCGAATTCAGTTTAAAAATTCCAAAGCCGGTTGATATTAAATCCGATCAAAAATTGACTGGCAGAAATCTTATTTTGGTTGAACATATAATTTTTCTGAGGCACAATGCCATTGTAGTTCCCCACAAATACCTGGAAAGCGTGCGACCCAGTAGACATCTCAATACCCAGGGCAAGGCCAGGATTATTTGAGTTCTGGCCAAATGGCTGACTGTAATCAACGAGAATAGACGTTTTATCGGTGACCCTTAATTTACCACCGATAGCTACGGCAAATTGGTCGTTGGATAAAGTCGGATCTACTACATTGTAGTGTGAAAAGCTGGGAGCCACTTGCAATGATACCGACGGACTAAATCTACGCATGATCAGCAACTGACCAAAATAGGATAACCGGTCTGAGAATTTAGCGAAAAACTCCGGGTTGCGCGCATCTATTGCTGTGTTGCCATAAAAGGTCATGCTTACAGGTACTTTCCCGGAACGGGTCTGCCGCAGCAAGGCTACTTTAAGATTGAAATCCTGGAGGCGGTTGTCTTTCGTTGTTCCAAACCCGACCGTGACTTGGTTTGAAATTGCGTAACTCAACGCAAGGCGGATGTTGGAGGGGGCCCAAAGACCAAGCATGTCACCGTTTCCACTTTTGATTACGCCAAACCTGTGTTGAATGTCAAATGATAACGTTCTTTTGGTATTCACGACTCCGGTTGGGTTATCAATTAGCCAAGCGCTTTGAAATGCAGGTCGCTCAGGCTTATCTGTTTTCTTTACAGCAAGGGAGTCTGCGTCTTGGGCAACTACCCCGCTGGATAAAATCAGAGCAGGGAAAATAAAAAATATAGTTAGGTATTTCATAATAGCAATTGTTTTAGTTAGGAGACTATTTAATTATCAAGTGCACCTTCATCAATCCATTTCTTAATGAGAGCTACATGGGTTGGTCTCATGGAGCCTCTAGGGGGCATCGGGTTGTCGCCATGACCTCCAAGCATATCCGCCAGTTCGCTACCCTCAGCATCCCCAGGCACTATACTCCCCTTCGGAAGGTCCATAAACGATTTGTAAGCATAACCTTCACGCAAGTCCGGCTCCGTTTTGCCTGGGCTATGGCAGGTTGCACATTCTTGAGTCAGGATTGGCTGAATATCCAGTGAGAATGAAACATCGTCCTTTACAGCAGGCGTTATTTCTGAGGACTTATTGTAATCACAAGCTCCAAATGCAAGACCAGTCATCACCACTGAAATTAGTCTTATTGATTTTTTCATAATACTATATTTAGTTGATTTAGCAGATTTATAGATTGTACATGTTTTCATATTTCTTGTGTTGACTTTGTCCGGATTTTCATTAAGGCAGTTACCCTTTAGAAAACTTTATATTCAATTCCTTTAAAAAGGTGGCGATTCTCACATCTTCATCCCCTCCATCGCGCCACCACCTTGTTTTACTTTCCACGCACTGTTCAAAAGAAAGGCCCCGCATGTTACCACAAGGTCGCCCGG
>JAYVXP010000015.1:0-9138 GCA_043785125.1 Bacteroidia bacterium | reverse complement strand
TGACTCCGGAGCAAATGGTCGCTGGCGTGGAAAAAGGAATCTATATTGTAAAGGATGGTTCTTTCTCGATCGACCAACAGCGTTATAACTTCCAGTTTGGTGGTGTGCTCTTCTTCGAAATCAAAAATGGTAAGATTGAGGGCATGCTAAAAGATGTCGCCTACCAATCCAACACCCAGGAATTCTGGAATTCATGCGCGCAGATATGTGATGAACGTGATTACCGGTTGGGCGGTGCTTTTAATGATGGTAAAGGTCAGCCGGGTCAGTCCAATGCTGTCTCACATGGGTCGGCAACCGCGCGATTCAACGGCGTGAATGTGATCAATACAGGAAGAACTCTATAGGATCGAATAAATCGCAAATCTAAAATAGCAATCAATATGGCAATACTTTCAAAAGAAGAAGCTAAAAAGATACTGGAGAAGGTTGTTAACTTCTCTAAAGCGGAAGGATGCTCCCTCACGCTGAATGGTGCTGATCGCGGCAATATCCGTTATGCCCGAAATAGTGTTTCCACCGCAGGAGAAGACAGCAACGTAACGCTCGGTGTCCAGTCCTACTTTGGCAAAAAATCAGGCGCCGCTACCATTAATGAGTTTGATGATGCCGCGCTTGAAAAGACTGTCCGGCGTGCGGAGGAACTTGCTCAACTTGCTCCTGAGAACTCAGAATTTATGGAGCCGCTTCCGCAACAAACCTATTTAGGTGAATCCAAAACATTCTCGGAAGCCACTGCCAAAATAACACCGGAGTATCGTGCACAGGCTGCTGCTGACAGCATCAACCCGGCCGTTCCTAAAGATGTAACGGCAGCCGGCTATCTCCAGGATTCACGTGGATTCTCATCCATCCTGAACAGCAAAGGACTATTTGCCTATAACAAACAAACCAGTGTAGACTTTACCGTGACCATGCGCACTAATGATGGCACTGGATCCGGTTGGGCAGCCCGGGACTTGAATGATATCAGCAAGTTAAATGCATCAGAAACATCAAAGATTGCCATCGACAAAGCGCTGATGTCACGCGAGGCAAAAGCAATTGAGCCTGGAAAATATACCGTGATTCTCGAACCCTCGGCAGGCGGAGACCTTGTTCGATTGATGCTCAACATGAATGCACGACAGGCTGATGAAGGACGCAGCTGGCTTTCGAAGAAGGGCGGAGGTACAAAACTTGGTGAAAAGATCGTTGATGAACGTGTTAATATTTACTCCGATCCATGGAACGATGAAGTTCCAGCTTCACCCTGGTCCGGCGATGGACAAGTGCGCAAGAAAATGGACCTTTTCAAGGGTGGCGTGATCTCCAATCTTTTTTACGATCGATACTGGGCGACACAAAAAAATGTAGCCCCAAACCCATTCCCGGGCAATGCCATTATGGATGGGGGTACTACCTCTCTTGAGGACATGATTAAAGACACGAAGAGAGGAGTTCTGGTAACGCGCTTCTGGTATATCCGGCCGGTTGATCCACAGACCTTGCTCTACACAGGCCTTACACGCGATGGTACCTTCTTTATTGAGAATGGAAAGATCAAGCATCCGATTAAGAATTTCCGGTTTAATGAAAGCCCAATCATCATGTTAAATAATCTGGAAGCCTTGGGCAAGCAGGTACGTTGTGTTACCAGCGAAGGTGGACCTGGCGGAGGTGGTGGATTGCTGATCCCGTATATGAAAATCCGCGACTTTACTTTTAGCAGTTTATCGGACGCCGTTTAAATATCGAGAAGTTGAAAAGCGAGAAGATTAGAATTGAGTAAGTGAGAAATTTCCAACTCCTCAATTCTCATCTTCTCAATTCTCAATTCTCAACTTCCTAATTCTCAACTTAACCACCATAAATTCATACCATTTGAAACGCAGAGATTTTATCTACCTGACCGGCATGGGCGCTGCTGCCACCGTGCTGCCAAGCATTCCCGTGATGGGTCACCAGATACACCCGGAAGAGGCCCTTCGCACCGTTGACGTATCACTAAAAAAACAAATGTCGGATGTTGCGTTGAATGCGGCGCGCTCCAAAGGTGCAACATACTCGGATGTGCGCATCGGCCGCTATCTCCAGCAATTTGTGGTTACTCGCGAAGACAAAGTAGAGAATATTGTCAATACCGAGTCGTTTGGTATGGGCATCCGGGTAATCGCCAATGGTGGATGGGGTTTTGCCGCAACTGATACGCTAGACAACGATAGCATTGCGAGAACGGCTGAAATTGCAGTTGCTATCGCCAAAGAGAATTCCAAACTGCTCACCGAACCGGTTCGCCTGGCTCCACAGAAAGGATATGGTGAAGTAAGCTGGAAAGCGCCGATCGAAAAGAATTCATTTGAAGTTCCTATCAAGGAAAAAGTTGACCTGTTGCTCGGCGTAAATGATGCCGCGATGAAAGGAGGAGCGGATTATGTCAATTCCATTCTGTTCATGGTGAATGAACAGAAATATTTTGCTTCCACGGATGGATCTTATATTGATCAGGACATCCATCGGCTGTGGCCAATTTTTTTCCTTACAAAAGTTGACAAGGCTTCCGGAAAATTTGAAACGCGCAATTCACTCAGTGCCCCTATGGGAATGGGCTATGAGTATTTGTATGCCCGTCCCCAGGATAAAATTCAGGGCACGACTACCCTTTACAAAGGCCGATACGACATGCTCGAAGATGCGAAAGCCGCTGGTGCCCAGGTGAGTGAGAAAATGAAGGCTAAATCAGTCGAGGCCGGCAAATATGATCTTGTTCTTGATCCTTCTAATTTATGGTTGACGATCCATGAATCGGTGGGGCATCCTACCGAGCTGGATCGGGTGTTAGGTTATGAAGCCAACTACGCAGGGACCAGCTTCCTCACGCTCGATAAGTGGGAGTCCAAAAAATTTAATTTCGGAAGCAAGCTCGTAAACATCGTTGCAGACAAGACACAAGCAGGCTCACTCGGCGCCGTAGGATATGATGACGAAGGTGTAAAATGCGGACAGTGGGATATCATTAAAGATGGAATCCTGGTCAACTACCAGGTGATCCGTGACCAGGCGCATATACTCGGGCTCCCGGCTTCTCAGGGTTGCTGTTATGCTGACAACTGGAGTAGTGTTCAGTTTCAACGGATGTCCAATATCTCCTTACAGCCTGGCAAGGATAAGAAAAGCGTGGACGACTTAATCAAGGGCGTTGAAAAAGGAATTTATATTGTCGGCGATGGCTCCTTTTCCATCGATCAACAGCGTTACAACTTCCAGTTTGGCGGACAATTGTTTTACGAAATTAAAAACGGAAAAATAGTCAACATGTTGAAAGACGTAGCGTATCAATCAAACTCGCAGGAGTTTTGGAATTCGTGCGTAGCCATAGCCGATGAACGGGACTACCGCTTGGGCGGATCGTTCTTTGATGGAAAAGGACAACCGGGACAAGTGAGCGCTGTCTCCCATGGCTCAACGACGAGCAGATTTAACGGAGTGAATGTCATCAATACATCAAGAAAAATTGGATAATAATTATGTCAATACTCACAAAAGATGAAGCTCAGGCTTTGTTGAAAAAGGTACTTGATTATTCAAAAGCAGATGAATGTGAAGTTAATCTTAACGGAACTGACCGTGGTAATATCCGCTATGCACGCAATTCTGTTTCTACCAGCGGTCGTATCAGTCAACGTACGCTCGTGGTGGCGTCAGCCTTTGGGAAAAAACTTGGTGTGGCTACCATCAATGAATTCGACGATGCATCGTTGGAAAAAGTTGTGCGCAGATCCGAAGAACTCGCCAAGCTGGCGCCGGAGAATCCGGAGTACGTTCCTTTCCTTGGTCAGCAAAAGTATGCAGACCCCATTACGTACATACCTGCAACAGCGGGCATAACACCCAGTCAGCGCAGTGCGGCCGTGGCGCAAAGTCTACAGGTGGCCAGAGACAATAAAGTGGTCGCTGCTGGTTTTCTGGAGGATAATACCCGCTACGGAGCAATGATAAATTCCAAAGGCCTCTTTGCCTACAACACGGCAACCAACGTTGACTTTTCCATAACTGTTCGCACGGAAGATGGGAGAGGCTCGGGTTATGCTACACGCGGTTATAATGATGTGACAAAATTAGATACCAAAATTGTTACACAAATCGCAACCAATAAAGCAATCATGTCCGCAAGCGCGAAGGCTATTGAGCCCGGGAAATACACCGTGATCCTTGAGCCCACTGCAGCAGCCGTTTTGATTGAAAGAATTTTCTTTGGTCTCGACGCGCGGCAGGCCGACGAAGGTCGCAGTTTTTTAAGCTTGCCCGGAGGCAAAACACGGCTAGGCGAAAAACTGGTGGATGAACGGATCAATATTTATTCAGATCCATTGAATCCCGAGCTTCCCACCAGCACCTGGAACGGCGATGGGCGACCCCAGGAACGAGTCAGCTGGATAGAAAAAGGTGTCATCAAAAATCTCTCCTACTCCCGTTACTGGGCCGAAAAGAAAGGCGTAAAAGCAATTCCCGGTCCCGATGGCGCCATCATGGAAGGAGGAACCAAGACACTTGACGAATTGATCAAAGGCACCAAGAAAGGGATTTTAGTTACGCGATTATATTATATCCGCGATGTTGACCCTCAATCACTCTTGCTGACCGGGCTTACGCGCGATGGTACTTTTTATATTGAAAATGGAAAAATTCAATACCCTGTAAAGAATTTCCGTTTCAATGAAAGTCCTGTGATTATGCTTAATAATCTGGAAGAATTGGGTAAACCTGAACGGACCGTGAGTGATGAATCGAATGCAAATTATCTCATCCCACCCATGAAGATTCGTGATTTTACGTTCACCAGTTTATCAGACGCTGTTTAGAATAAATGGATGGCTGAGTTAAAATCGGATTTATGAAAATCTAATCTAACAATAATTTCATAATGAATCTCCACAGGGCTTTTGCGGTAAATGTGCAATGATGCAAAGAATAGGGAGATGTAGATGACCTAACTTTTCGTTCCGTCTTTCTCTAATTATTCGTTTTAAATGTCGCCCTTCCTTTCGGGGCCGTTCACATAATCTTAACTTTTTGATTGATTTTATAGCTTGAACTTTACCTGCTGAATGCCTGCCGCCAACAAATTTTTCTTTACGCGTTTGCAATATGAATCTGGTGACTGGGATGTGGACCAGCGTATGCCGGTCAATGTGTTGAATTCTCTTATTGAATATACGACCTTGCAAGTTGAAACTCAGGAAAATATTGTGCCGTTAAGCAGTGAGGAGATCTTTCGCTGTCCGTTTTGCTATCTGAGTGGTCATAAGCTGGTGGAGTTTACGGCAAAAGAACGTGAGAACTTTGAAAAATATGTCCGCAATGGAGGATTCGTTTTTGCCGATGACTGCAACCACGATATTGACGGATTGTTCGCAAAATCATTTGAAGCACAGATGGATCAAATCTTCGGACTCAAGTCTTTAAAAAAAATCCCAAATAACCATCCGATCTATTCTTCATTTTTCCAATTTGAAGGGCCTCCGACCACCTCTCAGGAACTGAATGGATGGGGAGATGATATTGTGCACAATTATTTGAAGGCGATCGAAATTAAGAACAAGATCGGTGTACTGTACAGCAACAAGGACTATGGATGTGAATGGGATTATGATTTCAGAAATAAACGGTTTTACAGAATTGATAACACGCGGTTTAGTATTAATATGGTGATGTACGCCTTGACGAGTTGAAGAAATGATTTGAAAATTAACTGATTTGAATATTGAATATGAACGCAAATTTACAAGCCACTGAAAAATCGGTTACGGAATTGATCGACAGATTGAAAGGTCTAAAAAAGGAAATCAGCAAAGCGATTGTTGGACAAGAAGAGGTCATTGATCAATTGCTAATCACCTTTCTCGCCGGCGGCCACGCATTGCTGGAAGGTGTTCCCGGCCTTGCCAAAACGCTGATGATCCGGTCCCTTGCCGAAGCAATTGACCTTCGCTTCCGTCGAATACAATTTACACCGGACTTGATGCCATCTGATATAATTGGCACTGAAATTCTTGAAGAAGACCACACTACAGGCAAACGGATTTTTAAATTTAACAAAGGACCCATCTTCGCCAACATCATCCTTGCCGACGAGATCAATCGCACTTCACCAAAAACACAATCGGCACTGTTGGAAGCCATGCAAGAGTTTGAAGTAACGTATGCTGGTACAACCTATCCACTGGAACGGCCGTTTTTCATTCTTGCCACTCAAAATCCCATTGAGCAATCAGGAACATTTCCATTGCCAGAAGCACAGCTTGACAGGTTCTTGTTGTATATCAAAGTCGGTTATCCCACCGCAGAAGAGGAACATCAAATTCTTGAAAATACCACTGGAAGGAAGGGGGATGAAATCAAACGTGTGATCGAAGGTAGTAAAATACTGGAAGCTCAAAAGCTTGTTCGGGAAGTTCATATCAACAATGACTTGATGGATCTGGTGAGCAGACTTGTGCGTGCAACGCGCGCAGGATCAAGTGAAAATAAGTTTGTCAACGAATGGGTGCGCTGGGGGGCCGGTCCGCGCGCAGGGCAGGCCATGATTCTCACCGCAAAGGCAAGAGCCTTGCTTCACGGCAATTTTGCTGTGACCCAAGACGACATTCACCATGTCGCGTACCCGGTTTTGCGGCATCGCATTCTGATGAACTTCAAAGCCGAAGCTGAAGGTGTGACGCCTCACGACGTTACCAGGCATCTCCTTGATATAATCCGAATCGGAAAAAGCATCTAACCGTGGACGCCCGCATCAAAGAATTATTAAAACCCGAAGTCCTGAATACCGTAAGTGGACTGGAATTGATTGCGCGTGTCATTGTAGAAGGTTTTATGAGTGGGAGCAATAAAAGTCAGTCGGTAGGTTCCGGCCAGGAGTTCAGTCAATATAGAAGCTACCAGCCCGGTGATGACTTGCGGCAATTGGATTGGAAAATGTTTGCACGATCTGAACGTTACTATATCAAGCAGGCGGAGATCGAAGCCAACATTACTGTCAAGTTCATGCTCGACGCAAGTCATTCCATGTCATATGCAGAGGAAGGTATGAGCAAGCTTCAGTATGCAAAAGTAATGACGGCAGCCCTCGCCTACCTGGCACGGAAGCAAAGCGATACATTCGGTCTGTTTGCAGTCAATGATAAAAATATAAAAGTCGTGCAGCCTCGTTTTGAACAGCAGCAATTCATTCGCTTCCTCAACGAACTTGTTCACCTGAAAAGTGAGGGTAGCTGGAGCAAAAATGGAGGCATGGAGCAGCTTTTTGACCATCATGGTAAAGAGATGATTGTTTTTATGACGGATCTCTATGATGATGCCGAAGATCTTCAACAGTTTATTGCAAGGCTAAAAACACCCCGCAACGAAGTCATTGTTTTTCATCTCGTGGGCCGTCATGAGACGGAGTTTGATTTCAACGGCTCTTACACATTTGAAGATCTTGAAAGTGGGATGCGAACCAAGGCCAATACCGTGACACAGCAAAAAGACTATTCGAAACGGATAAAAAAATGGTTACAATCTTCTCGTGCATGGATGTTGGAAAAACAGATCAATTATCAATTGATTTTTTTCGATGAACCCGTAGAAGCAGTCTTACGGAATTTCCTAACTGTACGCAAAAGCCTGATCCGATGATTCAGTTCACAAACCCTGTCTTTCTCTGGGCACTCACCGGGTTAGTAATACCGATCGGAATCCATCTCTTGAGTAGAAAAGAAGGCAAGGTACTCCAGTTGGGCAGTTTACGGCATGTTCATGAGACCAGTACACAACAGTTTAAGGGTATAAGGCTCAATGAAATTCTCTTGCTCATGCTCCGCTGCATACTGATTATATTATTTACGCTACTCATCAGCGGATTGTCCTGGCCTTCTTCATCAAATAAAAAATGGGTGTTGTTGGAAAAGGGGTTGGAGACTAGGCCACGCATTCAATTTGTGCTTGATAGCCTTGAACAAGATGGTTATGAACTCCGCCTGCTGGCTGATAACTTTCCGCTTCTGGCCGACAGCATAACTGCTACTACTTCTATAAATTATTGGAAATTAACCGGGCAACTCCAAACAAAACATATTTCATCGGTAATTGTCTTTGCACGGAACAGGATCACAGCCTTCAAGGGGTTGCGGTACTCGCTTCCATCCAATATACATTGGATCAGTCAGTCTTCAGAGACTCTGAGCTATCCTTTACAAGCTGTCCAGCTATCGAGAGATAGTATTGCCGTACGACAAGCTCACACCAACGCGAACGTAACATATTTTACTACCAAAAAAACAAACAAACTTTCAGATCTCATTTCGATTGGTACACCAGAAACTGTTTCTGTTTTATTGGTCAACGATGAAAAGTATGCCTATGATCATACAATCGTCAGGGCGGCATTGGATGCGATCGGAAAGTCAATTCCAGTCAACATAAAGTTAAAGGAGACCGGTTCATCCAACCTGGATGTCTCAACATCTGCCGATTGGTGTATTTGGCTTTCTGACAAAAAAATTCCGACAGCTCTCTCATCAAATCTAATTTTCGTAAAACCACAGGTCTCTGATGCCATCTTTATCAAAAAGAAATCAAACCAATGGTTGCTTACCAGGCGTTTAAATGAGGAAGTCGCATTAAAAACAAATGTGACCTTGCAATTGGCTGCGCTTCTTATTCCAGGTAAAGATCTTTTGGATTCCATAGCAACGAGAAACGACAGGCGCATGCTCCCGGATTCAATCGCATGGAGTACACAACAACGTGCGGAAGCCGGCCTGGCGTTGGAGTCTGCGAATCCATACCTGATCGTGTTGTTTCTCGTGCTCCTGCTCATTGAAAGAATCGTAGCGTATAAACGAAACCAATGAGCACGGAACAAGCATATGATGGATTAAGCCGCCTGAAAAGGCGTTACCTTCTGATGAGGATATTTGAAATCGTGCTTCTTGCTACGGGCACCATTGTTCTTACGTATGCTTTTGCCCGTCTTTTCACACCACCGTCGACGGTCTGTCGCTCGTTGTCCATTGTAGCTGGATGTGTGGTGTTTATCGCGAGAATGATTCACCACGGGCTCCACCGGTTAAACAATGACTTTTTTACTCGTTACCTGAACATGCATTATCCGCAATT
>JAYVXP010000014.1:0-2791 GCA_043785125.1 Bacteroidia bacterium | reverse complement strand
GTAGGAGTTTTGGTAGTGGCGCTGCAACCCAACTACTACATTCAATTTCTTTTGCTTCGCAATCGCTGCCGCATTAAGCACCCGTTTTATTCCAGCAGGATCGGTGGCAACAGGTTTTTCCATAAAGATGTGCTTGCCCTGGTTCACGGCCTCTTCAAAATGGATCGGGCGGAAGCCGGGAGGTGTAGCAAGAATTACGACATCCGCTAAGGCAATCGCTTTCTTATAGCCATCAAAGCCAGTAAATTTAGTTTCTTCGGTGATTTTAACTTTATCCTTGACATTACCTGCCGCGCCGGACCAATCACTTAGATCGTTTGACATTAAATTTTTATAGCAGTCATCTAACCGGTCGCGAAAGGCATCGGCCATGGCTACGAGTTTTACATTTTGCTTCGTGAGGAGCGCCTGCATGGCCGCACCTGTGCCACGACCGCCACAACCGATCAATGCAATCTTGATCGCGTCATCGGCAGACGAATTGAAGAATTCCGCATTCGAAACGAGCGGCATAGCCATTAATGAGCCTGCGGCCAGCGTGGATTGCTTGATAAAATCTCTACGGGAAGGAATGGAGGGCTTCATAGTTGTGTTTATTTTTTTTATTGCTTGTCCGTTTTCATAATCATTATAAAAATACGCTTTTCATAGCAGGTGATGTTGATTCTGGATTATTTTAGATACAGATCATAAAATTTTTCAATTTCTTCCCTGGAAGGTTGTTTTACGGGGCGAACGACGCGGAACCCGACGAACATGCCATCGGTAAGCCACCACCGGCTCTTGGGAATTTGCGGATCACGCTGGTTCCATTTTGGATCAGACGGAATTCGATTGCTGCAACGCAGTTCAGTCACAGGATCAAGGTACGAACCGCCCCGCGCGGTACGCGGATACCGGGGTCCGGGAGTAGTGATGGGATCATTATTTTTGACCGTGGAGTAATATACGGGGTCGTATTGATCGATTGTCCATTCAAGTAGGTTACCCAACATATCATATAACCCCCAGGCATTTGGTTTCTTTTCTTTTACGTGATGGAACTTGCCGTCTGCATTATCCTTAAAGTAGCTGAATGCTTTGAGCGCCTCCGGCATGACTCCATTACCTCCTGCTTTGCAGGCATATTCCCATTCAGCTTCGGTTGGCAATCGATAAAAAAATCCGGTCTTTGTGTAAAGCCATTTGCAATACATCATCGCCGCTTGCTGACTCATACTGTTGACTGGGTGCTTCCCATCACGCCCCATACCCCAGGTGAGGTCTATGTATTGAGGCGTGGCACGGGTAACGCCATCGATGGTCTTACTCTGCGGCAAGGACATATCGTTGAAATAGAGGTCCCACTCTTCGAAAGTCACTTCGTGCTCACTCATCCAGAATGGCGATAGCTCAATTTCCCGAAGGGGAGCTTCGTCACTATCAGCCATGATGCTTTTGCTTCCAATCAGAAATCTTCCAGCGGGTATCGTCACCATTTTAAAACTGACAGCGGGGTCAATTTTTTGATCATAGGTTCTGAAATCTTGTCCGGTTGAGAAAGTTGTTATAAGGAGAAAGGCAGGCAATGAACAGTGATATCTCATGCTTAAAATATAGTTGTTATAGACTAAAATAAAAAATACCGCATTCTTGAAATCTACGGAACTAAAATGATCTATAACAAGATTTGCCAAAGATTCTCTTACTTTGAGGGTGCTTAAACGAGTACTCTATTTGATTTTTATTTCCACGGTAGTGCGCGTGATCGTGGCCTCTGTTTTGGAGTTGA
This sequence comes from Bacteroidia bacterium, assembly GCA_043785125.1. Lineage (GTDB taxonomy): Bacteria > Bacteroidota > Bacteroidia > Cytophagales > Cyclobacteriaceae > ELB16-189. Next base: position 1,020 of record JAYVXP010000014.1, on the reverse strand, counting down.
GTAACGATGAGGTGTATTATTATTTGTACGCCCTTGACATCCAGCCTAATTATTTTGATCATCCTCCTGTCGTTGGAATCCTCATCCGGTTGTTTACGGGTAATTTGATGTTCACGCAGGAATTTTTTATTCGTTGTGGGGCAATTGTATGTGCCGCGCTTGGTACGTTCTTTTCCTACCGGCTAGGAACAATCATGAAGAATGAAAACACCGGGTGGCTGGCGGCCATTCTTTACAACACCAGTGTTTACACATCGGTCATCGTGGGCACCTTCATCATACCAGACAGCCCACAGGTTGTTTTTTGGTTGGGAGCACTCTGGGTAATGTATGCAATCATGTTGAAGGCTGACCGGCAACAAACCGTTCTACTTTCGCAATGGCTTTCATTTGGCTTACTCGCTGGTCTTTGTGTGCTCTGCAAGGTGCACGGCATTTTCCTGTGGTTCGGTTTTGGTCTTTACATCTTGTTTTTCAAAATAAAACTTCTTACACGCTATGGATTGTATCTGTCAGTGCTGGTTACTTGTATAACGATCAGTCCTATTCTTTGGTGGAATATTCAGAATGATTTTATCACCTACAGGTTTCACAGCGAACGGGTAGCCGTTCAGGAATCCATGGTTCATCTTGATTATTTTCTTCAGGCGATTGGAGGGCAATTGTTATACAACAATCCAATAAACGCAGCGCTCATCATCATCGCTCTCTGGAAACTAAGATCGGTGAAGTTTCTGGATCGTACCGCCTCGCGCTTTGTACTACTAAATGGGTTACCGATTATTTTAGTGGTCACGGGCATGTCATTGTTCAATCCGATGTTGCCGCATTGGAGTGGTCCGGGGTTTATGATCTTGTCATTTTTAGCGGCCGGATATCTGGACGAAAAAACATCAAAGGCTTACACCTCCACGCTTCCCTTAGCGATGAAAGCCAGCGTGTCATTGATCACGGTAGCTTTGTTAGCGGCTACGCTCTTGATAAAATTTTATCCGGGCACCTTCGGTTCGCATGAAAGGC
>JAYVXP010000013.1:0-2800 GCA_043785125.1 Bacteroidia bacterium | reverse complement strand
TCCAAAAAGTTTTTCATGTAATTGAAGAAACTCCCGCTTTTGTTACCGGCCAGGTAAACAAGTTTTGGCCCGCCGCCGCCACCCGTGCAGACATCACGCCGGAATACCTTGGTGTTGGATACATTATAGGACCCAAGATAGGCGGCGTATTGGTGGCAGGCTCTGTGCTCGCCTGGTGGGCATTGATTCCATTGTTGACAACGTTGGTTCATCCCGACATCATTGCACTTCAGCTTGTTAAACTTGGATACCTCAAGGATGTTGCGGCCGCCGGTGGACCCGGTGGTTGGGACCCTGTGGCCCACTCGTTTGGAAGCTATGCCGATGCGATTTACCGAGCCTACATTCGTCAAATCGGGGCGGGGGCTGTTGCAGCAGGTGGTTTGATAACATTGGTTAAGACTATCCCTACCATCATCGGTTCTTTTCGCGAAAGTATTAGTTCAATGAAGGGGAAAGAGGAGGGTAGCGTACTGAGAACAGATCGTGATCTTTCCTTTAAAGTCGTCATCATCGGCAGCATTATCCTGGTTGCTTTGATGACCGTCCTTCCAGGAATTCCTGGAGACGGGATATTTCAAAAGCTCTTGATTGGCGTGTTGATTATTGTTTTTGGTTTTTTCTTTGTCACGGTGGCGAGTCGCATTGTTGGGTTGGTGGGTTCAAGTAACAGTCCGATTTCCGGGATGACTATTGCGACGCTGATGGGAACGTGTTTGATTTTTACTGCCGTAGGGTGGAGTGGCAAACTGTATGAGCCTCTTGCACTCGTCGTAGGCGGTATGATTTGTATTGCAGCGGCAAACGCCGGAGGCACAAGTCAGGATCTCAAGACCGGGTATATTATCGGGGCCACCCCACGGTATCAACAATTGGCCCTTTTTATTGGAGCCATTGTTTCTTCTATTGCCATTGGCTGGGTTGTGCACATGTTGGATACACCGACCAAAGCGGAAGCAGCCCAGGGAATTATTCATGCCATCGGAGGTGATCGTTTTTCGGCGCCGCAAGCAACGCTCATGGCAACCCTCGCACGAGGGATATTATCTTTCAATCTAGATTGGCAATTTGTTATGGTTGGTTTCTTTATCGCAGTAATGATTGAGTTGTGCGGAATTAAAGCACTGGCTTTTGCAATCGGACTTTACTTGCCACTTTCAACAACGCTTCCGATTTTTATTGGAGGCGCCATCAAGGGCTTTATTGATTGGAGAGCGGAAAGACGAAAGCTAGTAATTGAAGAAAGCGAGTTGGGTAGGGGAAGCCTTTTTGCAACGGGATTGATTGCTGGCGGTGCATTGGCAGGAGTAATCGTGGCTCTTCTCTCAGTCAACGATGACATATTCGAATCCCTAAAGAAAGTTAGCGCAACCCAACACCTTTCCGAATTGCTCGGAGCGGGTGGTTATTCCCTCTTGGGTGTTGCCTTTTTTGTAGCAATGGCCACGGTGTTGTACCGCAACGGAACGAAGAGATAAAAAGTAATCAGTAATCAGTGTTCTCTATAAATAACCGGCCGCTGAATACCGATCCCTACTTCCCTTCCGCCGCTCCCATATCAATAATCCGCTTCAGCGCTTCCAGTGCAGAGGTTTCAGATTCCTCGATCTTTCCATCGGCATGAACAATGTCATACATATCGGCATAAACATGGTATTTCTGTGCAAACTTTACCTGGTTGAAGTGTTTAAATGAATCATGGATCACGTCTGAAACCTTTTCTGAATCCATATGCAGATAATCCTTTTCTGCCTTGTCCAGTTTTTTCAGCGGATCAGGCTCCAACGGAAATAGTTTTCCCATTTTTTCTAAAATGAGCTCTTTTTCTTTGGGGTGAAAAAAGCCATCGGCATAAGCCATATGGAGGTAAAGAAAAAGAACGAAATCTCGAAAATTTTGATGAATAATCATGATTCTTGAATTCAGTTTGCGGTCGAAAATTAAATAAAAAAGACTTCACTTTTTAGGTGAAGCCTTTTTTTGTTCAGAATCAGCTCAAGGTTGAACCTTACATCATGCCATCCATACCGCCTCTGGGCATAGCAGGCGCTTCTTTTTCTTCCGGAATTTCTGAAACGACTGCTTCTGTTGTCAGGAGCAGGCCTGCAATCGAGGCTGCATTTTCAAGCGCAAGCCGCGCTACTTTCGTAGGATCGATGATGCCGGCTGCAAAGAAATCCTCAAATCTATTTTCGGCAGCATTATAACCAAAGTCCTTTTTGCCATCGCGTACTTTGTTTACGATTACTGAACCTTCCTGTCCCGCATTTTCAGCGATGATACGCAGGGGAGATTCTAATGCAAGGCGGATAATGTTCACACCCGTTGCCTGGTCTTCATTGTCTCCCTTAATGTCTTTCAATGATTCAACGGCGCGTAAGTAAGCGACTCCACCGCCAGGGATAATACCTTCCTGAACAGCAGCGCGGGTGGCGTGCAATGCATCGTCCACGCGGTCTTTCTTTTCTTTCATTTCCACTTCCGTAGCAGCACCGATATAGAGTATGGCAACTCCGCCAGAAAGTTTAGCAAGACGCTCCTGCAGTTTTTCCTTATCGTAATCTGATGTAGTCGATTCGATTTGTGCCTTAATCTGGTTGATGCGGCTTGTAATCTCGGCTTTCTTGCCGGCGCCATTGACGATGGTTGTATTGTCCTTGTCAATATTGATTTTCTCAGCACGTCCCAATGAATCCAGTTTGGCGTCTTCAAGCTTCATTCCAGTTTCTTCAGAAATCACCTTACCTCCTGTGAGGACTGCGATGTCTTCCAGCATAGCTTTTCTTCGGTCACCAAATCC
>JAYVXP010000012.1:0-9178 GCA_043785125.1 Bacteroidia bacterium | reverse complement strand
ATCAAAATGCTGACCTGTTAACCGGTCTTTCTTTTGGTTTTCAAAATACCGGAAGAGTTCGGAGGCGTCTTTCCACTGCGCTGGGATGTCTTTTCTTAAGAAGTAATCGCGCAATTGCTTTTCCTCCTCGAGCGAGGTCTCGCAATTCCAATACTTCTCCAGCAGTTGTTCAATATCTTTAAAGTCCATAAGCATTGAGCTTTACCAGTTTTTCACGCACCGCATTCCGGGCACGGAACAAATTCACTTTCACCTGACTCATTTCCAGGCCAAGAATCTCGCAAATCTCATTATAGCTGTATCCTTCAATATCCCGAAGGTGGATCACCTGGCGCTGCTTTTCTGGCAACGCGGAAATCAATTCATTGATTCGCTGCATACTTTCACCAAGTTCAGTTGTTTCATGAGGAGATAATGTTTCATTGCGAAAATCGAATCCTTCTGCGATCGGGTCAGTGGCCTTTCGTTGGCGTGAGCGTATGCGGTCGAGCGAAAGATTCTTGGTCATGCGCATGCACCACGCTTCCCAATTCTGCACCTCGTCCATCCTGTCGCGCCCATTCCAAACCTTGATCAACACATCCTGTACCACGTCCTTGGCTTCTTCTTCATTGGCCAGCAGCCTGTAGGCGAACCTAAAAAGCTTGTTTTTTGCGGGCAAGACCCGGTTTTGAAAGGCTTCTAGGTTCATCGTTTCAATGGCAAGACGGTGAGGGTTATGAAATGTTACAGTATCTCAGAAAACATTTACAACAAGGATCGCAATTGGAAAGCGAGCACACTCCTGAGATGACCTTGTTTCACTCAGAAGGGACTAATCAGGACTGAACCAATCAGTGAATCAGTGGCCGTCACCATCCAAAAACCGGATTCCTATATCTTTCCAGTTATTGAGACGTTCGAACTGCTTGTGTTGTAAATTATGCGGGGCAGTATAAATGTATTTTTTACCGTTGAACTGCTCCAGATTATAAGCCATGTCATCAATCATGTAATCACCGTGCACTACTGCCTTACTTCCGCAAAACACAATTTGCTTCCAGTGCAGGAAAGGAAAATGCTCGCGTAGCCACTCCAGTTTCTCAGTCAGAGAATTAGGAAATTCAATGGCCGCTGAGACAATAAAAAGTTCATATTTTTGATTCAGCTCTTTCATTATCTCCTGACTAAATTCTTTTACTTCCAAAGTGCGGAAAAAATTCTGACGTAATGTATATTGGTGAATTGCTTCCCGATGATGGGTCGGAAATCCTTCCAGCTCTTCCTTAAAATCCAAATCCGCTTTAGCCAACAGCGTCCCAAACTCCTTTTGATAAAAGTTGATAAACTGCCCGGTCGTATCGGCCATCACATCGTCCATGTCAATAATCAGTCGTTTCATAAAATACTGGTGGTAAAGTCGTAAATTAAATAAAATTGACAAGGGATGACCGAGCCAGCAGAGAAAATCATCGTCTTTGATTCCTTTGATAATGTCATCAAAGCAAACATTATTAAGACCAAGCTGGATGCCTACGGCATTCCTTGTTTTCTGACGGGCGAACACTTTGTGAACGTCTACCCTATCCGAAACGAATTATTCCCGGGGGTACGACTTTGCATTTTCGAAAAAGACCTTGAGCGGGTCAGGGAGATTTTAGTCGAAGAGCCAATACCAGAGAGTGACATTCTCCGATGTCCACGGTGCGGCTCTAAAAATGTGGTCTTTGAAGAAGGGAAAAAAAGCCAGTCTCGCAGTTTCTTGTTCTTTGTAATGTTTTTCCTGATCCTCTTTCCGCTGACAGCACGCAAAAAAGTCTATTGGTGTAAAAACTGCGAAAATGAGTTTAATCCGTAATTGCAATCGTTTGCGAATAAAAGCAATAGTTACTACATTAGGTCAATGACTAACAAGTTCATCATCGGCGTGATGGGCCCGGGTGAAAGTGCAACACCCGATGAAAACAAAATGGCCTTTGAATTGGGAAGGGCGATTGCTCAGCAAGGATGGATTACCCTTACCGGCGGCCGGGCATTTGGCGTAATGGATGCAGCCCTGAATGGCGCCGAAGAACAAGGTGGCCTCACGATAGGTGTACTTCCGGGAGATGTTGAACATGGCAGCTCATCCCATGCCTGCATCAAAATTCTGACCGGCATAGGCGGGGCCCGCAACATGATCAATGTCCTGTCCAGTCATGTCATCGTCGTTTGCGGAATGTCTGCCGGAACAGCCTCGGAAGTGGCGCTGGCAATCAAAGCAGACAAGAGAATTATTTTATTGAATCCCGACGAGCTTTCAGTTCAATTCTTCAAAAAAATCGGGACCTATAGGATTACTGTTGCCCAAACCGTACAAGATGCACTGGTATTGATCAAGGATTATTTGTCTGTATTTGGATGACAAACTTTAGAATCCAGACCAGAAACACCGAAGCCTGACCACAATCCACTCACTTCTTCAATATCGTAAACTCCACCCTTCTGTTATTGGCTCTGCCTTCTTCTGTATCATTCGTATCAACAGGCTTGGATTCACCGTATCCACGGGCTGCAAGCCGACTCCGATCAATGCCCTGAGACACGATGTAATCCACAACGGATTGTGAACGCCCCTGTGAAAGGTTCAGATTATATTCATCCGCACCCTTACTGTCAGTGTGTCCTTCTATCTCAATTTCGACATGCAGATTCTGCTTTAGAAAATCAAAAACTTTATTAAGCTCCAAGAACGACTCGGGCTTCAATGTTGTCTTGTCAAAATCAAAATAAATGTTTTTAAGCCTTATTGTCGCCCCAACTTCAATGGGATTAAGGAAAAGGTTTTTAATTCCAGAGTTCTCGTCGCCAGCTACCAGCGTGACACTGTCGGTAGAGTTCAAATATCCTTCCGCTGAAGCCGTGAGCAGGTATTCCCCAACGCTGACTACTTCCTGTCTATATTTTCCGCCTTCGGCGGTTACAACGAATTTTGATTGAGCGTTGCTTTTGTAAACCAGATCCACCTTAGCATTAATCAGTTGTTGTGTTTTCTTGTCGATCACGTCCCCGGCGAGAAAAAGCTTCTTCTCTATCGGCGTGAGGTTCAACACGACCTGGAAGGTAGTATCGTTCCCGACCTTGGGCAACTTGAAATTTTCTTCTTTTGGCAAAAAAGTGGGTACGTTGGCACTCAAACTATATTCAACAATTTCCGGCATGCGCGTTTCCACTTTCCCGGCTGCATTGGTTTTCAGGGATAGTGTCTTTTGGTCTTTTATTCTCAATTCAACAGGGGTTGAAATGGGTTGTTGCGTCTTTGCGTTGAGCACTGTTAAGCTCAGCATAATTTTGATGTCGCGGGGTTTAAGCAGAAAAATATCATAGTTTCCCCCATCGACTACGCTGCCCATGCGGCAAGTAAAAACATTGCCCAAAGCGTCAATCGAAAAATAGGAATCAATCGCACTGGTGTTCACACCCTTTCCAAGATTGACAGGTTGCGACCAGTTTGTCCAGGTGTCATCCAACCTGCTGATTTTATAAATATCCGCCTTTCCCATCCGCACCAGTGACATGCGTTCGCTGGCAAAAAATAAAGTGGTCTGATCCGGTCCTATAAAAGGCGAGAATTCATCCGATGGTGTGCTGACCGCCATCTTTGCGGGCAAAGACCAGTTTCCGTCGGGTTGCAGGTTGGTAATATAAAGATCGCTGAATTTACTGTTTGGAATTTCAGAAAAGTACAATACTGCGTGTTTGGCGTCGGCCGAAATCGTAGCCCCATAAAACAGACCTTTGCAGAGTTTGTCAAAATCCTTGATCCGAAGTTCTGACACGGCTCCCGACGGACTTACAATGGAAAAGCCTTTTGAGTTTTTAGAATGCCCACCGCGGATAAACAGCGATCCATCCGGCAGCACATTGAATACCTGGTTATAGCGGTTTTGATTTAGTGGAGGTCCCAACCGTTTTGCTTTGGACCATACTCCCTTGTCATCCAGATTGGTAAACCAAATATCCTGACTGCCGTCTTTACCATATGTATTTTCAGGATGGTTATAAACAAAAAAATACAGCTTTTTACCGTCGGTGGAAATTACGGGCGCCACTTCGTCATAAAGTTTGGTGTTCACTTCAGAGCTCATTCTGACCAATTCATAACGCGGACTGAATTCCTGAGCCGAACTATAGCTAGGGAAGGATAAGCCAAAGACAGAAAGGAGCAAAAATCGATTTACCATAAAACAAAATTACCAAGGATTAAGGAACATAAAAATCCCGAATGAACGTTACGTTAATTAAATTGCCATCATGGATCGCAAGGAATTCGTACAATTGGCTGGCGCAAATGCAGCCTGGATGCTGATCAGCGCTTGTTTAGGTGGTTGTTCTGATAATAATGCGTTTCCCCCCGCTCCAACCGGCGTTGATTTTACGCTTGATGTTTCCACCGGAGCACTTGCTCAAAATGGCGGGTCGATCTACAAAAGTGGTGTGATTGTGGCTCGGGCATTGACCGGAAGTTTCCTGGCTGTTTCTGCGGCGTGCACACATCAGGGGACAATCCTGGAATATCAGGCCAGCAGCCACCGGTTTTATTGCGACTCCCATGGTTCAACCTTCAACGAAACCGGAGCAGTTACGAATGGCCCTGCTACTCAGGCTTTGCAACAATACAAAACCACTCTTACTGGCAAGACTCTGAGAGTATTCTCTTAATCGTATTCGTTGACTATTGGAATCTTGTTGCGAAAAACAATCCCCTTCCACTGGCCAGGATAGCAACAACAATAATCAGTAACGCAAACGCATTGAGCAGAAAAAGGCGCTTGTGCTTAGCCTGATCGGTAGGCAATTTTTTATGGGTTATCCTCGCCACCGTAATCAGGATAATGGCCACAATCATCATCGTGCTGTGTTCCACAGTCCAATAACGGTGGTCAGCATTTTTCATGGTTTGCGAATTGAACTGCACTGCATCACTGACAAAATACAAAACCAGACCCACCACCAATTGCGTGTGGGTAGCAATCAATAGCCAAAGTGAAAGTTTGTTGTCGGTTTGGGAATACTGCTGTTGATTAAGCCAGCCCAGTAGTGATTTGATCACCACAACGAGCAGCAAAAGTAAAACAACATAACGGAGTAAGGAATGGGTGTGGACTAATCCAGTGTACATAGATATTGATTAAGTTGCAAAATTAGGAATTGAAAAGGACAATCCCATGCAGCCAAACACATCCCGCATAAAAAATAATATTTATATTGTACCACCGTTTCCCATGAGAACACCCCTTATCAGTCTGGTTCTTTTCCTCGTACTCACCCGGAGTGCATTCGCTCAGCCCGATTCGGTCAAAGTGGGCGCTTATATCATCAGCGTTCACGACATTAATTTTCATGATAAAGAATACACCTCCCGCTTTTGGCTTTGGTTTCTTTACAACAATGCTAAATTTGATTTTTCGAAACAGCTTGATATCCCAAATGCTAAATCCATCGACTCTCCACAAATTATTTTCGACAGTCTGAACGGTAAGGCCTGGGTCATGATGAAGATGAAGGCCACCATGAAGGAGAATTGGAATGTCCAGGATTTCCCATTTGACCGGCAGCATTTGAAGATCCAGATTGAAAATACGGTGTTTGACAGCAGTGCAATGATATTTGTTCCCGATATCATAGGCAGTCACTTCGACAAACATGAGGCAATTGACGGCTGGACCATCCGTAATTTCAAAGTTTCGGTAAAAACCAATAATTATGAGACCGGGTTTGGTGATTCGCGGCCTGGCAAAAACCTCCAATACTTTTCGGCATTCCTTATTGAATTGGATATCAATCGCGACGCATTGGGTCTCTTTATGAAAATTTTTATCGGAATGTATATTTCATTTCTGATCGCGCTGATCAGTTTTGCTCCGCATCCCACCGAACTCGAACCCCGCTTTGGTCTTCCGGTGGGTGGGTTGTTTGCCGCGGTTGGAAACAAATACATTATCGACTCCTTGCTTCCACAATCATCAACCTTTACGCTGGTTGATACTTTGCATACGATTACGTTTCTTGGAATCTTTGCGATACTCGTCGTTTCCGCTATATGCCTTCGGCTTCACGATCGGGATAAGATAGAAGCCTGCGACCGCTTTAATCACATTGGATCGCGCGCAGTTGTAGTTGCGTACCTTGCCGCCAATGTTCTTTTTATAGGGTTGGCGCTTATATCCCGCTAGTAGTTCGATGTAACGAATTCAGAAAATATCGTTGTGACCTTGGGGCAAAACCCCCGCTTTTGCCACTCGCCACTCCAAAATCGCTTTCTCAAATCAATTCCCTAAAACGCGGTAACAAGATTTGCGATCCTGATATCTATCGGGGACTGATATACAAACGGCGAGTTACGAATGGTGCGGTTGTGAATCCGACCACCGTAATGAAACACTAAACCCTATTCCTGGAGTCAATGATGAGGGTTACCGGACCGTCATTGGTTAATGCAATTTTCATATCCGCCCCAAATACTCCTGTCTTGATCTTTTTGCCAAGATTAATTTCCAGCGACCGGATGAATTTCTCATAGATGGGAATGGCAATCTCCCCTTTGGCTGCTTTCATGTAGGAAGGGCGGTTTCCTTTTTTAGTGCTTGCGTGGAGTGTGAATTGACTTACCAACAGAATTTCACCCCCATCGTCTTTCACGCTTACATTCATCACGCCAGATGCATCATTAAAAATTCTCAAGCTCACAATTTTGGCCGAAAGCCAGGCGATGTCTTCGTCCTGGTCCGCATCCTCTATTCCCAATAGTACAAGTAAGCCCTTTTCTATAAAGGCTTCCGCAAGGGCCTCAATCTGTACTGAAGCGTGGGAAACACGTTGAATGACGGCGATCATTTCCTGTTTTACTTTTACCAAAAGTATTCCGAATTAGAAACTTTGCAGCACGTCCGACTCATGGACAATCCTGCCCTTTTTCTCCTGGGCCGCGAGCTCCAACATTGCCCTCGCCACCTTGCTTGACTCAACGCCCTTGTATTTCCGTGGGATCAGAAATCCCAACGTATTGTACACCCATTTGATTGAACCTTCCCCTGCCCGGTGTTCTGTTCTGTTACCGAGCAACAGTGATGGTCTCAGAATGTGATAACTTTCAAAGTCCATCGTCGCAATGGCCTCTTCGGTCTCCCCTTTCACCCGGTTGTAAAAAATAGAAGACAATTTATTTGCGCCCAAAGCGGAGACCAGTAAGAATTGCCGGGCGCCTTGCTCTTTGGAAAGTTGGGCCAGGGCAACTGGGTATTCAAAATCAACTTTTCTAAAAGCTTCCCTGGTTTTTGCTTTCCCCATCGTCGTCCCCAGACAGCAAAACACATCGTCAACCCGAAATGATTCTTTGAATTGTCCAAGCCCCTCTAGGCCTGTTACCACATTTTGAAATTTCGGATCCGACCTTTCCAAAGGCTGCCGGGTAATGGCGATCACTTTTTCATAGCGATCGTCCCGGAGCAACAACTCGAGCAACTGACTTCCGATGAGTCCTGTGGCACCGGCCACCAAAGCAGTTTTCAATTTCTTAAAAAGTTTGCTGTATCTCTTTTTTTAATTCACTCAGCGCATGCCCCATGGGGTCCACTTTCTTATCCAGCGCGACCTCAAAAATCTTCCTGGACAAATCAATGCTGCGGGATTCGTTTGTCATCTGCGATGCCGCGTCGTTGATCATGAGAATCAGGTCTTCTTTGGCGTTTTTGACCATATCCCAAACCTCTTCGCTCATGTACACCTGCTGCGATACATTGTGGTTGTATTCATTCCGGATCTCATCGAGGAGCAGTTTTTGAAAATCGCGGGCGGAATAGTTCGCATCCGAAAGCCGCATAAGCAGGTTTTGGGGCGCGATGCGCTCCAGAAACAAGGTAATTCGTTCATAAGCCTGAAGGCGGGCGGGTAAAATAGTTTCCAGGCTTCTGCCCCGGACTTCCAGTTTCTTCATTTCTATTTCCTTTGCGATCATTGAGCGCACCGTCAAAAAAACGGCATAGAGCACCACCGACGCGGGTATTAAGATCTTTCCAAACTCAATTAAGGCTTCCATAGAATTTATTAAGGCTGATTCGCGTTTAAGATAGTAATTTTGAAAAGGCAAGTTAATCAAAGTAGTTATAACGCTGAATGCATGTTCGATCATATCCAGCCAGTCAATTTAACATCCAGGGCAGCCGAGGAGGTTCTGAAGATCATGACGACCAAAAATATCCCCGCCGGCTACGGTCTGCGATTGGGTGTTCGGGGCGGCAGCGGTTGCGGAGGTGTTTCCCTCATCATCGGATTTGATAAAAAGAAAGATGCGGACCTGACCTACACAGCCCAGGGAATTACTGTGTACATTGATAAAAAGCACACGATGTATCTGATCGGTAAGGAAGTTGATTTTTACGAGGGCGCCGATGCGAAGGGATTTATGTTTGTTGATAAGGCGACAACGGATATTTTGCAGCCGCCGGGAGCGGGGAAGTAGTTGGCTATTATGGCTCATGATACTCTTTCACTGCCTACCATTGTGCGTGTCAATTCAAATTGCGGCAATTGGGGAGTGCTATGAGGAATGTGTTCGTTGGGTGCTTGAATCCGGGGATTGCTTCGCCCATCCCGACAGCCGCCGCAGGGTGCTCCCAATGACGAAGCCCTTTTGTTTCAAAGTCACGTGAGGGACGAAATATGGGTAAACAGCCTGAGGCTAGAACCAAAGTCTCTTAGAGACGAAATGTCGGAGTCAATTTTCCGTCCCTGACGGGACTTGTTCAACTTACCCGGATTGTTGTTTACCCATATTTCATCCCCAAGGGGATGGCGAAGCAAATTACGCTGCACAAAGATTCGAAGGCAATTTAATACTTGTCATTAAATTTTTTGCTCTAATAGGTATATGAACTCGCAATGACGTCAACCCTCGTCCTTGGTGGTTAGCGAAAGATGTGGCTGCGACACCAACAAGGACACAATTCTCACATTCTCAATTCCTATCTCACCTCCCCCTCCCCGCCGCCCAGAATATCGCATTCCGGAATAGCGTAGTGTAGGCTGAATTTTTTAAATGATCGGGCGTGTGACCCATAAATATGTATAGATTACGAGCCTTGTAGTGTTCGTTTGTCCAGACTACCGGGTGGTCTCCCATTTTTATTTTAGTGTCGGGCTTGTAGGTCAACTCATCTAC
>JAYVXP010000011.1:0-2812 GCA_043785125.1 Bacteroidia bacterium | reverse complement strand
GTAAGCCTTGAGTTTTTCCTGTATTGGGAGTAAACGCTGTTGCGCTAGCGTCTCCAGATCTTTGAAAGTTTGGGCATAGACGTACACGTGCACATTTTTGAATATTATCGTTAATTCCCAACCGGGAGGCAAGAGTTCAGTAACCATTCGTTCATGCGTACGCACCAAGGTTGTTGGCTCGGAACTCTCCCAGATGCGGATTTCGCTGTCATTGTTTTCTTTGAATGTGATGCTGACTTTGTGAGGTATGGTCGGGACTGGCGAACTCTCCGCGAGCTGCGCCACCCATTCTTTTAAGTGGTTGGGAAATTCCCCGATAAAGGAAGCCTCATGAGATATGTTTCTGAATTGAAAAATGACAATGGCTTTCTGATCGGGTAATTCTACTCGTATTGAATCTGGAAAGAAGTCAAGTTTCTTAGGGGAAACCGTGACATACGTGATACCGTTTTTTGGGTCGGTGAACGAATGTTGGGCGTGTGATATCTGGAAAATCAGGGCAAAGAAAATGGATGCGAAGATTATCTTCAGTTTCATAAGATTAGGGAGTTAGTGAGTTAGTTAATTCTGGCGATGATCCATTTGCTTTCCACGATTTGGGAAGACTGTTCCGCTTCAGCGGGTTTGAGAAAATGAATTTTTGATTTCTTGGTTTTTTTAGATGCGACTATGATTTTCGGTTGATAAGGAATATAGCCTATAATGGCTTGGACAGGACGACTGACCGGTATTTGTTCTTTTAATTCAGAGAGATTTTGATCCTTCATTTCGGATTCAACCCGCGCGACGGTTGCGGTAGAAGGATTGTTTTCGACTAACGATGAAATCATTCGCGGCTCAGGTATAGATTTGTTCTCCAATTGGGGAGGCGAAATGAGCCTCCTTCTTTTGGGAGCAGAGACCAAGCGATTTGCTTCAACACAGATGTTGTCAATGGCGGGTATCATCATAATAGTATGTGCCTGGTCCTGTTCTTTCAGCTTATTCCTAAGCGCCAATTCAAGAGACTTGATCCTGGTTTCTGTCAATCCTTGATCGTTAAGTTGCAAAAGGTAGGATAGCGTAAAGCCAGCAATCAGAATGGCGGCGGCAGCGTAGTAAAAAACCATAGCTGATTTGCGCCGTGTGGGTAGACTAACTCGTTGCCAAACCCAATCCTTTCTCCAGGCCACCGGCTTTCCATCCGCTTCCCAAACTTTCTGTTGAATAAGTCTTTCTATTTTATGTTCCATAGTGAAAACCCTCCCTGGTTAACATTTTTTTGAGCAGTGCCTTAGCCTTGAACAATTGGGAACGCGAAGTGCCTTCACTGATCCCGAGCATGATTGAAATTTCCGGGTGATTAAACCCCTCTACGACATTCAAGTTGAAAATCGTTCTGTACCCCGTTGGAAGCTGTGTGATCATTTTATAGATGTCCTCTGCTCCAGATTCACTCAATTGTTTTAAGCCGTCATCGGGCAAATTTTCATCGATGCTTTCGGTCAGGTTGAAGTTGTGCTTTTTCCTTAGCCACATGAGCGCCTCATTTACCACAATCTTGCGGATCCATGCTTCTGCACTCCCCGGCCCCTGGTGCTTAAAGGAACGAATGCTGTTGAAAACTTTGCCAAACGCAACGATGATGACGTCTTCTGCATCCATTTCACTTTTCAGGTACCGGCAGGTTAGCCGAAACATCCTGTCGGCAAAACGGGCATAAAGCAATTCCTGCGCCTTTGGATCAGCTTGCTGACATTGTCTTATGAGTTCAATTTCTTCCAAGTGGTGTCTTTAACAGCCATTGATATTATTTAAATGCAGAAACGGTGCCGACCGTTGCCTGAGCATGCGAAAATGGTTTGGTAAGGAATGATAATCTACTCACCTCACCTCAGATCGTCGCGAAGACCATGCCAACGAGGACGCTTATGCAGGCAGGTGCAAAGAAACGCAAAGTTGAAGTGGATTGCGCGATGTTCGCGTCTTAGCTTCTTTGCTGTAAAAGAATCCCAAAATCCCAAAATCCTGACTACTTTTGTCGTTCATGAGTTTCGCTTATCCTCTCTTTCTTTGGGCCCTCACGGCACTTTCGATTCCGATACTGATTCATCTTTTCAACTTCCGTAAAACCATCCGCCTTTTTTTTTCAAATACACGGTTTTTAAAACAGATTAAACAAGAGACCACCCGCAAACGCAAAATCAAACAATATCTTATTCTGGCCTCGCGGTTGTTGTTTATTTTTTTTCTGGTAATAGCCTTTGCCCAACCCTTTCTTCCCGCCAAAGAGCAAATGACTTCCGGCAAAGACCTCCTTATTTATCTGGATAACTCGTTCAGCATGTCGGCACAGATTGCTGAGAAAACCAGGGCGCTCGATGAGGCTTCTGGGTTTGTAAAGGAAATCGCTGAAATCTTCCCAGCCGACACACGATTCAAATTGCTCACCAATGATTTTGCCCCGTTTTCCAATTCCTTTAAGACCAAACCCGAACTTCTTGACCAACTCGCGCAACTGCGGCTATCTCCTGTAAGCAGATCGGCAGCGGAAATTATCAAACGGATTGGTGAGCAACAAGGGAAGGATGTATTCTGGATATCTGATTTTCAAAAGTCAACCTTGGGTCTGGACGGAAAAGCAAAGTTGGATTCACTCCACCCATGGCACCTGGTTCCGATTGTACTTGGAAAAGTTTCCAATGTTTTTGTTGACTCGGTTCACCTGGAAAACCCATTTATTATCGGGGGTGAAAAGAATGTTATTACTGTGCGGTTGCGCAATTCGGGCACCAGAAAAATAGAAGGCCTGATTGTCAAACTAACGATCAAC
>JAYVXP010000010.1:0-2831 GCA_043785125.1 Bacteroidia bacterium | reverse complement strand
CTTTTAACCATGTTGATTTTCATTCTTCTTATAGCCTGCGAAGAAAAAATCAACATTTCATTAAAATCTGAAAACACAGCCCTACTGGTGGTGGAAGGCGTTCTGACAAATGAAAAAATAAAACATTTGGTAAAACTTTCTCTTCCCTATCAAACTATCAATGGGACTTCGCAACCCGCCACTGGTGCCGTAGCTACCGTTACAGAAGGTAATAATACCTATCCACTGACGGAGACGCCTGCCGGTTCGGGGCTTTATTTAACTGACTCGATGATCGCCGTGGTCGACAAAGCATATGTGTTGACCATCCAGTACCAGGGCAAACCGTATTTTGCACAAGATGTCTCTGTACCGGTGGAGCCTATGGACCCCTTGCAATACCGGAGTGCAAATAAAGCCCAATACTTTACATTAACCCTTAGCGGATCCGGCACAGGCGCCAATTACATCCGTCATGATATCAACTGGAAGAATACTCCCTTTTGCAGCACGGATACGTGTGCAGGCCTGGTCATCTATTACGATCTGAAAACGATTGATGTCAATGAAATCTACAAACCCTCGAAAACGGAATTTGATTTTCCGCCCGGTTCGACCATTATTAGAACGAAGTATTCGGCAAGTCCGGCCTACAAGGCATTCCTTCGGGGGGTGCTTTCTGAAACGGAATGGAGAGGTGGAATATTTGACGTTGAACGGGCTAATGCGCCAACGAATCTGAGTGAAGGGGCCATTGGATTTTTTGCAGTGTCTACTGTGATTTCGGATACGACGGTGGTGAAGTAGTGGAGTGGGTTCTGTTGTAAATTGTATTGGCTGCTGAAGAAAGACTCAGGTTTTTTACCACTGAGATCACTGAGGAACGCACACGGAGGACACAGAAATTATTTTACTCGTTAATCGATTTCAGAATATCGAAAACATTTTTCAGTGTGCTCTGTGAGTATTCCCTCTGTAAACTCCGTGGTAAATGCATTGGCTGCCGCAGGGGGAAATTCCTATAAAACGCGGTTTCTCCGTCAAAATAGGCCGGAATTTAACATTTTCAGAAAATTTTGAGGATGGGCATAAGGGTAGTTACCCTTTGCTGTGTTTTAGTTATGAAAGGGAATTCTAGATTTCCCTGGTCCTTTAAACTCAATTAAAACGAAACAAAAAACCAAAACAGTTAAGAACATGAAGACCTCAAAATTTCAATTAAGTCTTTTATTCGTTGGCCTGGCGTTTTCTGCGGTGTTGACCTCCTGCGAAAAAAATACAAAAGTCGAAAGTCAGCAAGATCTGTTGCCCAAGACCTTGAGCGTGACCATCCCTTCCACGATCAGCAACAAAAATTTTGTTCAGGGCGGAAGGATGCATTCACGGGCCAAAGGTGACACGCTAAAAGGAAATGATGTCTACCAAAACCTCGGCACTTTTATCGCTGTGGGTGAAGTATCGGCTAAGATCGTGGACGATATCATCAATGGGATAAGGAAATACCATATCGACAAAGTATTATCCCTTACCTACATCAGCGATGATGACCACAGAACGAAAAGTCTGATTGTAGAATCCAATGTCAGCTTTGAAGGTCATGATTGGAATTATGAATTGACAATTTCCGATGCAGACGCACAAGGTCAGGCTGATGGCGGAAAAGGACTTCAGGTATTTTGGAATAAAACCGTGCCCATCAAGGGCATAGCGATCATCAAACCCTATAATTGTGATCGTGTTAAAAATGCCAATGCCGGAGCCGCTATTTTTAGAGTTGATTACAGTGAAGCTGGCGAATTGGGTTATGACGCGCAAATGGAAGTATCCATTGCCGGCCTTCCTTTAGGAAATCCTCTTACTGATCCTTACGCTATCAGTTCGTTACACATGCTTGCCGGCAAAACCGGGGATGTCGTTGACGTGTTTGGCAATTCAAATCATCCGAACGCTGTTTTCTTTTCCGGTACCGTTGGTTTTGACTGGGCTTTTGTAGCATCTGGTAGTGATCTAAAAAACGTTGGTGTTGCCGAAGTAGGTTTGCCCCCCAGCCGTCTGGACAATTCAAGCCGCACGGTTTTGTTAAAGGACTATTCCATTCGGAATGTATTCGCCAATGAGATCAACTCAGTGTGGCCCGGATTGGATCAGTCGATTTTAAACGCTTATTTAACTAACACGGCTGCTCCCGGATATTTTAATAAAACCGGTTTTATTGCAGGAGGCGCATCACCCGGTGCTGATTGGGACAAGTTTGCTGCCAGGTTGAACAACCTGAGTCCCTACAACCCACTTCAGACCAGTAACCTTGCCATCACTTTCAAATAATAATAAAACCCAAACCACCTTTTCAAGACCCCTGGCAATTGCCCGGGGTTTTTTTCTTTATATCTTAATTTTCCGGATTTTACTATCTTGAACGACTTAATGTAAAAGTCTATGGTCTGGCGTTGTTTTGTTCTCCTTCTTTTGACGGTTGGTTCATTTCCTGTCAAGGCTCAGGTCAATACCTATCTTCCCTTTGGAGCAAGGACTCTCGCCTCATTCAAAAGTTCAATCCCCATTGGTGATATTTTGAACCAGAAGGCGCTATCCCCAGAGCGCAAGGAAGAACTCAACACCCAGTTTCTGGAACTGAGCGATTCGATTTCACGCGCTCCGCAAAACGGAGCACTGTATTTCCAGCGGGGAATCATACGCATGGAGCTTGGAGCCTTGCGCGGCGCCCTTGACGATTTTGACTTAGCGAGGTCGTTGGGACACCGAAAACATGAGACTTATTTTCAATTGGGTGTCGTTAATGCCGCTCTCGGAGAACGCCCTTCTGCACTCGCCTATTTTAATATTTGTTTGAA
>JAYVXP010000009.1:0-58046 GCA_043785125.1 Bacteroidia bacterium | reverse complement strand
TGTGGGCCAACCACAATTGGATGAATATTGAACCAACAGCTTATACTAATGTTCAGGAAAAACTGACAGATGGCAGAATATCTGAACAATTATGGGATACAATAACCGACTACATTATCCATCATTATTTTAATCAACCGAATTATTGGACGATTGATGGCAAACCTTATTTCTCCATTTTTGAAACAACAAATTTTATAGCCAGCTTTGGCAGCCTGGAAAAAGCGGTGGAGGCAATGCAACTGTTTGAAGATAAAGTGAAGAAAGCTGGTTTTCCCGGTTTGCATTTTAATTGCATTGACCAGGGTTTATCAGACAATTCGGTGCAGAGTGTATTTCACAATAAAGCTACTGCCGGCGATGTTTTTAATGCATTAAAAACGGCAAGCCTTACTTCGTATAATTTTTTGTATGCCTATGATTTGTCAAAAGCAGGATGGCCCACAGCCAGCTACCAGAAAGCGATTGAGGCCAATGTCAATTACTGGCCTGTGATTGGGAGTAAATATCCGGGTATTGAATATTACCCCAATGTTACCATGGGCTGGGATGTAACACCGCGCCTTATACAGACCGATAAGTTTGACACATACAAAGGCTATCCATGGACACCTGTTTTTAACGGAGATAACACCCCTGAGGCTTTTCAATCAGCCTTAATAAAGGCAAAAGAATTCCTGGATAAAAAAAATTATAAAAACAATATCATTATTCTGAATGCCTGGAATGAATGGACAGAAGGAAGCTATTTATTGCCAGACAAAACAACGGGCACAAAATATCTTGAGGCGATAAAAAATGTTTTCGGGAATAAATAACTGTGTCACCTTAAAAGCATATTTTTTGTTACAAGAGACGCTTCACCATAGAGGGTGCCGATCGTTTGACCTCCACCAAGCCTGTCAATGAGATATTAAGGCAACCGCAGGGCCCCCTTACGGCAACCCTGCGGAGACAAATTTTGCCGCACTACAGCATTAGCACATTGATTCATTAACGAATTGCAGAATTGTAGCATTCACCTCCCCAACTTCATCAACTTATCCACATCATTGTCTACCGACAGAATCAACAAGCACGTGGCTGTGCAAAACACGGGACTGGTAATGCAATGATGCCCACTCCAACTTCCGTCGTCGTTTTGAATTTTCAGCAGACGGCCGCTCATGTTGTCATACCAGTTTTTCCAGGCGCTGTCTTTGCCGATGATCATGCTCTCGCCGGTTTGCAGGTAGCTCAGGAACTCCTCACCGCCGTTGCTTCCAAAGCCATTCATCACATCTTCGCGCTGTGCCTGTAACTTGGCGGATTGATATACTTCGTAGGCCGTAGAATACTTCAAGGCGTCATCCTTGTCGAAGCCAATCTTTTTAAGATTCTCTACAGAAGCCGGAGCATTTTGCGCGAGACGGCCGTCGCGCTTTGCTTTCTCCACTTCTTCACTGACTTTCCTCGCTTCCTTGGCACTCGCACGGGTCGATCCGGAAACGGAATACAGCATCACGCCCGCACCCAGTTCGGTATTCACATTGCCGGTCTTTGAATCATAATTGTTTTTCTGAAATGTACGCGCACGCTCCAAGGCGTCATTGTCAACGTGTGCCCCCTGCGACTGGGCTGCTTCCAGGGCATTGGTAGCAAACGACGACTGCAATACGCCAGCCCAGCCTGAGCCGGTCATACTTCCATTGCTGTCCTGGCCATGCTGGATTTTGGAGACACAGGTATTCAGACTTTTCTTCACCCGCTCTTTTAATGGCGGGTCATTGCCGAGGTAATCAAGGGAGTTGGACAAAAACTGGGAAGCCAAAACCACATCGATGTTCGCACCCAGCTTGATCTGAATTTGCGTACCAGTCTGGTCAGTGATATTGTAGCTGTTGGCAGAAGAAGATTCTACCGCATCCAAAATATAATTCAACGCACTCCGCAATTGCGATGCATAACTTCCTGATGAATAAGTACTTCCGCTTCGCAACAAGGCCATGGCAACCATCGAGGTTGTGGCAGGATCTGATTGTACGGCGTGCGGATCGACAATGTCCTGGCGGCTGTGTGAGCCCGCTCCCCAACCTCCGTTGTTGTCTTGGGCTTTGGCCATCCAATCCAGGCCACGATGAATTGTAGCCATAACTTTTTCATCCGTTTTGTACCGGAAGCTTGAGTCCGAAGATTCTTCACCCATTAGCGTGCGGAACACACAACCTTTGGGAATGCTCCGGTACGTGGTACGGTGCCTGGGTTTTGCTTCCTTGCGGAAGGAAAACGACAACATCAGAACACAACTGACGGCCAGCACAGCCATCGCAACGATTTTCCATGTTTTCATAACAGTAGTTTTTTTGATTTCTGTTCTTAAGATGATGGGCCGATCCCGATTCCATAAGGGAGGTAAAAAATATTATTCCATGGCTTTCAATCGATTGTAGGCGCACGGTCTTACGGCTAAACCAAAAAGCCCCGGATGGGTTAAAATATCGCGTCCGACGAGAATCATAAAATAGAATGGTAAGACCAAAAATATTTCGATATTTGAGTGAATAAGCTCATTTTCTCTTCTTTCTTTACGAAATGGATCAACAACACTTACTCGACTATTTTCCGATTGCACTGATGTTTGTCGTAGCAGCGGGTTTTGTCATTGTAACCATGGTGGCTACCCATTTGCTCGGTCCGAAACGAGATACTAAGATTAAGTTGGATGCTTTTGAATGTGGAATTGAGGCAAAAGGAAATGCCCGTGTTCCATTCTCCATCAAATACTTTCTGGTGGCCATTCTTTTTGTGCTTTTTGATGTGGAAGTGATTTTTATGTATCCCTGGGCGGTGCTTTTTAAAGAATTGGGTGTAGCTGGATTAGTTGAGATGATTCTCTTTATCGCGTTTCTGCTGGTGGGGTTTATGTATATAATAAAGAGGGGAGCGCTGAATTGGGACTAAGACCAGGATGGATGATTAGCTAATTGATCAATTAGCAAATTAGATGGTTTGTTAATAATAGGATTGAGGGATTAATGAATTCAAATGAGGAGAAGCAGGAATGAAGGATAGAATGATTGATCGTACCGAATCAATCCTGACCATCCTTAAATCCTACGAATCCTAGTTCAGACAATTTATGGAGCCTGTAGCACTAAATGCGGTTAAAGTTTCTAACAAGCCAGAAGGACTGGAAGGGGCGGGTTTTTTTGCGACCAGTCTGGAAAAGGTCGTTGGTCTGGCACGCAAGAATTCGATCTGGCCTTTGCCTTTTGCCACTTCGTGTTGTGGTATTGAATTTATGGCGACGATGGGTGCACATTATGATCTCGCCCGGTTTGGATCTGAGCGCCTAAGTTTTTCTCCTCGGCAGGCAGACTTACTTATGGTGATGGGTACGATTGCCAAGAAAATGGGCCCCGTGTTGAGGCAAGTGTATGAACAAATGGCCGAACCGCGATGGGTATTATCCATGGGGGCTTGCGCATCCAGTGGTGGGATTTTTGATACCTACAGCGTATTGCAAGGCATTGACCGGATTATACCGGTGGATGTTTATATACCGGGTTGTCCACCCAGACCCGAACAAGTCATCGATGGAATATTAAAGATTCAGCAACTCGTAGAATCGGAATCACTGCGGAGAAGGGATTCACCCGAATATAAGTCCATGCTCAATAAATATGGAATTGAATAAAGCCGAACTGGCGGAAAGAATTATCGAGGTGATTAAAGAGAAGTACGATGACCATGTACTTGGGATTGCGTCACCCTATGATTTTCTTACCGTTTCATTAAAGCAAGAGAAAATCGTTGAGATCATCCAACACCTCTACGACCACCCCGACACCCGGTTTTTGTTTTTGACAACCCTGTGCGGGATTCATTATCCCGAACAAAATAGCATTGCGGTCATGTATCAACTTCACAACATGGCCACCAATTTCCGAATCCGTTTAAAGATTTTTTTACCCGAAGGCAATCCGGTGACGGGTACCATCAGTCATATTTATATGGGCGCCAACTGGATGGAACGCGAAACGTATGATTTTTACGGGGTCGTCTTTGAAGGACACCCCAATCTGAAAAGAATACTCAATGTGGAGGATATGCTGATGTTCCCGATGAGAAAGGAATTTCCGCTTGAAGATCAGGTACGGGAAGACAAAAGCGATAAAATGTTTGGACGATAGCTGATGGAAGAAGCAAAATACATAGCGATTGATACACCCAGGCCAAAGGAAGAAAAGCAATATTCTTACCTCAACCTGGGTCCCACCCATCCGGCCACACACGGTATTTTCCAAAACGTGCTCAAGATGGATGGCGAGGTGATCGTTGACTCGGAAGCAACGATAGGGTATATCCACAGGGCTTTTGAAAAACTCGCCGAGCGAAGACCCTTTTATCAGATCACTACCCTGACCGACAGGATGAACTACTGTTCTTCTCCGATCAATAATATCGGATGGCACATGACCGTAGAAAAGTTGTTGGGAGTTGAAATTCCAAAGAAGGTTCAATACCTGCGGGTGATTCTTATGGAACTGGCCCGTATCACCGACCACCTCGTTTGCAATGCCGTCATCGGTGTTGATACCGGGGCGCTGACCGGGTTTGTTTACCTGTTCCAGCAACGCGAACATGTCTATGAAATTTATGAAGAAGTTTGCGGCGCGCGGTTGACCACCAACCTGGGTCGCATAGGTGGGTTTGAGCGGGACTTTTCACCCAAGGCCTGGGCGAGGCTTGACAAATTCCTGAATGACTTCCCCGTTGTGTTAAAAGAATTTGAAAACCTGCTCACCCGCAACAGGATTTTTATGGATAGGACCATCAACGTGGGAGGAATTACTGGAGAGAAGGCATTGAACTATAGTTTTACAGGCCCCAACCTCAGAGCGGCCGGAGTCGACTATGACGTTCGGATTGCTCAACCTTATTCCGGCTATGAGGATTTTGATTTTATTATTCCGATAGGCACCAATGGTGATGTCTATGACCGGTTTATGGTGCGGCAGGAAGAAATGTGGCAGAGCTTGAGCATCATCAAACAAGCCATTTCAAAAATGCCTGAAGGCCCGTTTCATGCGAAGGTGCCGGACTTTTATTTACCACCCAAAGAGGAAGTGTATAATAATATGGAGGCCCTCATCTATCATTTTAAGATTGTGATGGGAGAAACGGATGTGCCAAAAGGAGAGGTGTATCACTGTGTGGAAGGGGGAAATGGTGAATTGGGATTTTATATAATTAGCGATGGAGGCAGAACACCTTACCGTTGTCATTTCAGGAGGCCGTGTTTTATTTATTACCAAGCCTATGCCGAAATGATCAAAGGTTCCATGCTGTCGGATGCAATTTTGACATTGAGCAGTATGAATGTGATTGCTGGAGAGTTGGATGCGTAGCCTCTTCCCAGCCCTTCTATAGAGGAGATGGTTGGGTGAGGCACAGAGTTAGATTAAAGTTATGGAAGTAAAATTTTCATCCGAAACCTTAGACTTGGTGAACAAGATCATCAAGCGATATCCTGCCGACCGGAAAAAGTCGGCGTTGATACCTTTGCTTCATTTGGCGCAGGCAGAATTTGATGGCTGGCTAAGCGTTCCCGTTATGGATTATGTTGCTTCCTTGTTAAGCATCAAACCCATCGAGGTATATGAGGTGGCAACTTTTTACTCCATGTTCAATACCGAACCGGTCGGAAAATGTTTAATCGAAGTGTGCCATACAGGTCCTTGCTGGCTGCGTGGTGCCGATGACCTCGTGGCGCACATACAAAACAAACTGAATATTAAAGCAGGGGAGACCACTTCGGATGGGCAGTTTACATTGAAAACCGTTGAGTGCCTGGGCTCCTGTGGTACGGCCCCGATGTTACAGTGCGGTGCCGACTACTTTGAAAATCTGACCGCGGAAAAAGTGGATGTGCTGATTGAAAAATTGAGCACTGCCGACAAACGAACTACTTACATGAGATCCAATCAATTGCAAGGATAAGGCAATGGGAAGAAAATTACTTTTAGAACACATCGACGTTCCCGGAATAGAAACCTTTGAAGTTTACCGGAAGAAGGGGGGCTATGGATCGGTGGAAAAGGCTGTCAAGACCATGACGCCGGATGCAGTAACCGAGGAAGTAAAGCAGTCTGGGCTGAGGGGCCGGGGAGGAGCTGGATTCCCTGCCGGAATGAAATGGAGTTTCCTGGATCGCAAATCCGAAAAGCCGCGCTATCTCGTTTGCAACGCTGATGAAAGCGAACCGGGAACATTCAAGGATCGCTACCTCATGGAAAAGATTCCCCATTTGCTCATTGAGGGAATGATTACCGCTAGTTATGCCTTGGGTGCCAAGACGGCGTACATCTATATCCGTGGAGAATACATGTATATATTGAGAATTCTGGAGAGGGCGATTGACGAAGCTTATGCCGCGGGCTTTCTGGGAAAAAATATTTTAGGGACTGATTACTCACTGGATATGTATGTTCATCCCGGAGCAGGCGCTTATATCTGCGGGGAAGAAACGGCTTTACTGGAATCGCTCGAAGGCAAACGGGGAAACCCAAGATTGAAACCGCCTTTTCCGGCGGTGGCGGGATTGTATGCATCTCCTACCGTGGTAAATAATGTGGAGACCATCGCGGCGGTTGTTCCGATTATCCTGATGGGCGGAGAAGAGTATGCCAAGATCGGAAAAGGTAAAAGTACGGGTACGAAATTAATCTCGGCCAGTGGAAATATAAACAAGCCCGGTATCTATGAAATTGATCTGGGCATTCCGGTTGAAGAATTTATTTATTCCGACGAGTATTGTGGTGGGATCCAGGATGGAAGAAAACTAAAGGCCGTGGTGGCAGGTGGCTCATCGGTCCCCATTTTGCCGGCAGACCTCATACTAAAGACGGCAAAGGGTGAACAACGTCTGATGAGCTATGAGTCATTGGCCGATGGCGGATTTCAAACCGGTACAATGCTGGGTTCTGGCGGATTTATTGTCTATGATGAACGTGCCTGCATCGTCAGAAATTTGTGGAACTTCACGCGCTTCTATCATCACGAATCCTGCGGTCAGTGTAGTCCGTGCAGGGAAGGAACAGGGTGGATGGAAAAAGTATTGCACCGTCTGGAGCATGGTCATGGGCACATGGAAGACATTGATTTACTGGTGGACGTTGCCAAAAAAATTGAGGGTAATACGATCTGTCCGTTGGGGGATGCAGCGGCATGGCCTGTAGCCAGCGCGATCCGCCATTTCAGAGAAGAGTTTGAGTATCATGTGAAGTACCCGGAGAAGGTCAAGGATCCAAAGCACTTTCATTATGAACCGTTTGTTTCGAGTAAAGGAGAGTTAGTGCTCAAATAATACGTTATGGCGAAGGTAACAATCGATGGTGTAGAAATTGAGGTTCCGGATGGCACGACCATATTGAATGCCGCACGGCAGATTGGTGGTGCATTGGTACCTCCGGCAATGTGCTACTATTCGAGCCTGAAAGAAAGTGGAGGAAAATGCAGGGTGTGTTTGGTGCGGGTGGCACAAGGTTCGGCCAAAGATCCGCGTCCCATGCCCAAGCTGGTGGCTTCGTGTCGCACGCCTGTGATGGATGGCATGGTGGTGCAAAACCTCACTTCGCCTGAAGTCCTGGAAGCAAGAAAAGGTGTAGTGGAATTCTTATTAATTAACCATCCGCTGGATTGTCCGATTTGTGATCAGGCCGGTGAATGTGATTTGCAAAACCTGGCGTACGAACACGGTGCTGCCAAGACACGCTATGAGGAAGAGCGCAGAACATTTGAAAAGATTGATATCGGTGACAAGATAAAATTGCACATGACCCGTTGCATTTTGTGTTACCGGTGCACCATGGTGGCTAGCCAACTTACCGACAACCGGGTTCACGGCGTACTCCATCGTGGTGATACATCCGAAATCAGCACCTACATACAAAAGGCTGTCGACAATGATTTCTCCGGCAACATGATTGACGTTTGCCCGGTAGGTGCGCTGACGGACAGGACTTTCCGCTTCAAGAGCAGGGTATGGTTTACCAAACCATTTGATGCTCACCGGGATTGTACAAAATGTAGCGGAAAAGTTGTGTTGTGGGCAAAAGGAAGTGAAGTGTTACGGGTTTCTGCCCGTAAAGATCAAAATGGAGAAGTAAAAGAGTTTATTTGTAATGAATGCCGCTTTGACCACAAAAATATGGGCGACTGGATCGTAGTGGGACCAAGACACATCGACCGGCACTCTGTCATCGCGCAGAATCACTATGAAAAGACAGACCTTCAAACATTAAAGAAAGAAGTGGAACGCCAGATTGAATTTCAAAAGGGAAGGCAGCTTCCCGAACCTAACCAGCTTCTTTCATGATCGAATCCTTTTTTTTGTATAAAACCATTCTGGTGTTGGTGATTTTTACAATCACGCTGGCGATCGCTGCCTATTCCACTTATGCAGAACGTAAAGTTGCCGCTTTTCTCCAGGATCGCATCGGTCCCGATCGCGCCGGGAAGTTCGGACTTCTTCAACCGCTGGCCGATGGATTGAAATTTATCATGAAGGAAGAAATCATTCCCAACGTATCGAATAAATTCTTGTTTATTATGGGGCCATGCATTGCCATGCTCACCGCATTGATGGCCGGTGTAGTGATTCCCTGGGGTGGTACGATTGTTATTGGCGGCCAGGAATACGGGCTTCAGATTACAGACATCAACATTGGTATTCTTTATATTTTTGGAGTGGTTTCCATCGGTGTTTACGGTATCATGATTGGGGGTTGGGCATCCAACAACAAGTATTCGCTGTTGGGGGGCATCCGCGCTTCGGCGCAAATGATCAGCTATGAAATAGCCATGGGGCTTTCCATCATTGCCTTTGTAATGATGACGGGCACCTTGAGCTTAAAAGAGATCACGATCATGCAAGCGGGCGGCACAGGGGGTGAATGGAATTTCTGGAATGTCGTCTATCAGCCTTTGGGCTTTTTAATTTTTATTGTTTGCACTTTCGCGGAATGTAACCGCACGCCCTTTGATTTACCGGAGTGCGAAACGGAATTGGTTGGTGGTTACCATACCGAGTACAGCAGCATGAAACTGGGATTTTACCTTTTTGCTGAATACATCAACATGTTTATTTCTTCGGCGGTGATCTCCACCCTTTATTTTGGTGGATATAATTTTCCGTTTATGAATAACCTGGGCCTGGGCCACAACCTGATTACGATCCTGGGTTCGGTTGCTTTGTTTGGAAAAATTATCTTTTTCATCTTCTTCTTCATGTGGATCCGGTGGACCGTTCCCCGGTTCCGTTATGATCAGTTGATGAATTTGGGTTGGAAAGGATTGTTACCTTTGGCGATTGCCAATGTGCTCATAACGGGATTGGTGATGATTCTCAAGTGATGAAGAGCTTTGAATTTTGAATTTAAATTTTTGAATCTCAAATGTTAACAAGCCGATCGAAAATAGTATCCAATAAAAAGATGACCTTCCTGGAACGGATTTATCTTCCTTCCATTCTTGGAGGGGTTATCATTACGATCAAGCATTTATTCCGGAAGAAATCAACTTTCAGCTATCCCGAAGTGAAACGGGAATTCAGCGAGATATATCGCGGCATGCACGTTCTCAAGCGCGATGACAACGGAGCGGAACGATGTACTGCATGTGGACTATGCGCGGTAGCGTGTCCCGCCGAAGCCATTACAATGACGGCAGCCGAACGGGAGAAGGGCGAAGAAAAATTATACCGTGAAGAAAAATATGCGTCGATGTATGAAATTAATATGCTGCGATGTATATTTTGCGGCTTGTGCGAGGAAGCGTGTCCCAAAGAAGCCATATTTCTCACCGACCGGATCGTGACAACCGATTTTGCGCGCGGTGAATTTATTTATGGAAAAGATAAACTCGTGGAGGCGGTGGATCACCGAATTGATGTGACGAAACGGCAAACGCCCGAGGTGTTGGAATTCAAAAAGATAAAACAGCTTAGTCATAATCGATAATTCAATTTTCCGGTGATCCTTAATCTCTTTTACTTTCTTTCATTTTTCGGGGTGATTTGCGCCTTGCTCGTTGTGTTTTCCAGAAATGCGGTGCACAGCGTATTGTATCTTATTCTCACCTTCTTTGCCATCGCCGGACACTATATATTATTGAATGCTCAGTTTTTGGCAGCGGTGCATGTAATCGTTTATGCCGGCGCCATCATGGTACTTTTTCTTTATGTAATCATGCTGTTGAACCTGAATCAGGAAGCGGAACCACATAAAGGCGCCTATTTGAAATTTGCAGCCGTCATCAGTGCTGGATTACTCCTCGTGGTCTTGGTCGGCTCATTAAAGGGGGCTGAGTCCATGCCAACACAACAAATTGCAGGGGTGGATGTGGGGCTGATAAAAAACCTGGGTCGGGTTTTATTCAAGGAATATTTATTGCCCTTTGAAATATCATCGGTGCTTTTACTGGCAGCGATGGTGGGCGCAGTAATGCTGGGCAAACCGGAAAAAGAAATAGAATGAGCACGACACAAGGCATACCGTTGGAATATTATCTCTGGCTGAGTGCAGCATTGTTTACCATCGGCGTACTCGGTGTATTGTATCGCAGAAATGCCATCATCATTTTCATGTGCATTGAACTCATGCTCAATGCGGTGAATCTTTTGCTGGTGGCTTTTTCAAATTATTATAATGATGCATCAGGCCAGGTCTTTGTTTTTTTTATCATGGCCGTTGCAGCCGCAGAGGTTGCCGTAGGATTGGCCATACTGATCATGATGTACCGCAATACCAAGACCACCGATATCAACGTGTTGAATAAGCTAAAATGGTAAACGTCGATCTCTTAATAGCCCTCATCCCCATACTTCCGCTGGTCGGTTTTTTGATTATTTCCTGGCGCGGCAAAAAACTCATGTATGGCTCAACGGCCGTTATTGCATGTGGTCTTGTCTTTGTCTCCTTTGTTATGTCGGCAACATTATTCATCAAACTTTTGGAGCGACCCGAAGACCAAAGGTTTTTCGAACTCACGTTGTTCAATTGGATTCAAGCCGGAAAATTTTCCGCCAACATTGGTTTTTTAGTAGATCCCCTTACTGCGGTCATGTTGCTCATCATTACCGGAATCGGATTCCTTATTCATGTTTACTCCGTCGGCTACATGCACGACGATGAAGGCTTCAATCGCTTTTTCTCTTATCTCAACCTCTTTGTCTTCTTCATGCTCCTTTTGGTGATGGGTTCCAATTACCTCCTCATGTTTGTAGGGTGGGAGGGTGTTGGACTTTGTTCTTATTTATTGATTGGATTCTGGTTTAAGAATAAAGACAACACCGACGCGGCCAACAAGGCATTCATCATGAACCGCATTGGCGATCTGGGACTGATTATCGGTGTGATCTTGATCTTTATCCAGTTTGGCAGCATTGAATACCACAGCGTAATGGAGAAGGCCGGATCTATGCCGGTAGGCACGCCGGTTATCACGTTCATTACCGTTTTGCTTTTTGTCGGCGCCATAGGAAAAAGTGCGCAGATTCCCCTTTATACCTGGCTTCCGGATGCCATGGCAGGACCAACTCCCGTATCAGCCCTGATCCATGCCGCTACGATGGTGACGGCCGGTATTTATATGGTGGCCAGAAACAATCTGCTGTATTCTCTTTCTCCCATCAGTCAAAACCTGGTGCTCGTTATTGGGTTGGCAACGGCTTTGTTTGCGGCGACCATAGCCCTGGCTCAGAACGACATAAAAAAGGTGCTCGCTTATTCTACCGTGAGCCAGCTCGGATTGATGTTTGTGGCATTGGGTGTTGGCGCTTACTCCAGCGGAATATTTCACATGACCACGCATGCATTTTTCAAGGCGTTATTATTCCTGGGTGCCGGCAGTGTAATTCATGGAATGCACGGAGAGCAAGACATTCGTAAGATGGGTGGGCTTAGAAAATATTTACCCATCACATATTTTACATTTTTTATTGGGGTACTGGCCATTTCAGGTATCCCGCCATTTGCTGGTTTCTTTTCCAAAGATGAAATCCTGGCGAAAGCCTTTGAAGCCAACCCAATCGCCTGGGGCGTTGCATTGCTTACTTCTTTGCTTACCGTTTTCTATATGTTTCGTTTATTTTTCCTGACTTTCTTTGGCACCCCCCGTGCGGATGAAAAAACCCTTCATCACATTCATGAGTCGCCGCAATCGATGACCTTGCCGCTACTGGCTTTAGCACTGCTTTCTGTCTTGGGCGGATTGATCGGTGTTTCGGAAGCATTATCCGGATCAAACCGGATTGGCGAATTCCTGAGTCCGGTTTTTGCTAAAAGTAAATCTCTGATGGCACAACATGACCTAAGTCATTCTACAGAATACACATTGATGGGGGTGGTCATTGCTTTGACCATGGTCATGATTGCAATCGCGTGGTTGAGGTATGTCAAAAATAGCAAGGTGCCTGCAGGGGAGGGAACGCATTTAAGTTTAGTTCACAAGGTGGTGTACAAGAAATATTTCGTTGATGAACTGTATGATGCCATCGTAGTGAGACCGCTGTATCGGATTTCTTCCGCGTTCGATATTTTTATGGAACGACTCGGCATTGATTATTTAGTGAATTCATTTGGCGATTCGGTGGTAGAGGGAAGTAAGGTATCGCGCCTGCTACAATCGGGAAATATTGGGTTCTACATTTTTGCCATGGTCTTCGGTATCATTTTGATGCTGGCTACGATTGTTTTTATAAAGTAAAAGGATGATTGGATTTTTAATTTTCTGGCCTCTCGTGGCATCCATGGTGCTGTTTGTGCTGCGTCCTAAAAATGCCAAAGTACTGGCGTTGGTGGCTTCCTTGGTGGAGTTTGTTGCCTCATTGTTGGCGATGTTCATCATGGATAAGAGCGGTGCAGTACAGTTGATAATCAGTAAACCCTGGATTTCTTCATTGGGTATTAGTTTTTATGTTGGAATGGATGGCATTAGTCTCCTTTTGGTGTTGCTTACAACGGTGCTTGTTCCGCTTATCATTTTGTCGTCGTTCAATCATGGTTACCAAAAACCGCATACTTTTTATGGTCTGATTTTGATGATGCAAATGGCACTCGTTGGAGTATTCACCGCGCGCGATGGCTTTCTTTTTTATATTTTCTGGGAGATGGCACTGATCCCCATTTATTTTATTTGTCTTATTTGGGGAGGCAATAATAGGGCGAAGGTGACTTTGAAATTTTTTATCTACACGCTGGCGGGAAGTTTGTTCATGTTGTTGGGGTTGATCTATGTCTATTTCCATACACCGGGAACCCACACGTTTAATATTCTCGTGCTTTACCAGGCAGCACATGGCATCACCCCAATCAAACAAGGAGTTGTTTTTTGGGTTTTCTTTGTCGCGTTTGCCATTAAAATGCCCGTCTTTCCATTTCACACCTGGCAACCGGATACCTACACTGAAGCACCGGCTCAGGGTACCATGCTGCTGTCAGGCATCATGCTAAAAATGGGCATTTACGGATTGATCCGCTGGCTGATCCCGCTGGTTCCTTTGGGTGTGTCACGGTGGGGTTTCACAGCCGTTGTACTTTCCGTTATTGGAATTATTTATGCTTCCGTTATTGCTATCATGCAAAAGGATTTTAAGCGGTTGATCGCTTATTCTTCAATCGCTCACGTAGGATTAATTTCCGGCGGGGCTATGACGCTGAGTAAAATCGGTTTACAAGGGGCCGTTATTCAAATGATAAGCCACGGTCTTATTGTGTTTGCATTGTTTTACATTATTGATATCGTAGAGGAGAGAACGAAAACGCGAATTCTTTCTGAATTGGGGGGCATTCGCTTTCCCGCCCCGGTGCTGGCAACTGTGTTTACAGTGGTCATGTTGGGGAGTGTGGCACTGCCCTTCACCAGCGGATTTGTTGGTGAGTTCTTGCTGATTAATTCTTTGGTAAAGTACAGTGTGGTGTTAGGGGCTTTGGCAGGATTGACAACCATTCTGGGGGCGGTGTACATGTTCAGGGCCTTTCAACATACCATGTTGGGTGAAACCAAGCCGATAACAAAACACTTTGCAGATCTCACACTTAGGGAAAAGGCAGTATTGTACCCGGTCGTGGGCCTCATTATCCTGATCGGAATTTATCCGGCTCCTGTGCTATCCTGGTCTCAGCCTGTTGTGGACAACTTATTGAGGATTGCTAATGACCTTACCTTTATGGCAAATTAATGAACGCGCTTTACATCATATGTGGATTAGGAGTTGCCTCGTTGGTGGCGGAGCTTGTCAACCTTAAGAGGTGGTTGATTTCTTTTTTGATATTTGGGATTGCTGTGGCCGGTGCTTCAGTGGTTATGGATTGGAATAAATCCCTGCACTTCTTTCATGACATGGTCATTTTTGACAACATGGCTGTTGCTTACAGTGTCTTGATCTGTGTGATTGCTTTCTTTTGGTTTTGGATGGCAGGGGGATATTTTCATAAAGAGACACATGTCACCGACCAGGCAGCGTTGGTGCTGTTTGTAATGGTAGGCGCAATCGTTCTGGCCTCGTTTAATAATATGGCCATGCTGTTTTTGGGAATTGAAATTTTGTCCTTGTCGCTCTATGTGTTGGCGGGCAGCAGAAAGGAAAGCCTTTTGTCCAATGAAGCTGCCTTTAAGTATTTTCTGATGGGATCGTTCGCCACCGGATTTTTATTAATGGGTATTGCATTGGTGTATGGAGCCACCGGATTTTTTCACCTTGATAAGATTTCGGGATACATCACCACCCATTGGCAAACACTTCCCCCGTTTTTTTATGCCGGAGTATTATTAATCATCGTTGGAATGGCCTTCAAGGTTGCCGTTGTGCCGTTTCACTTCTGGGCCCCTGATGTATATGAAGGCTCGCCCACCGTCATCACAGCCTTGATGTCAACCGTAGTCAAGGTGGCTGCCTTTGCTGCGATGTTCAGGTTGCTGGCCTATACGTTTACGCAAGTCCATACCGCCTGGTATATTCCACTCTTTGTGATCACCGCCCTGACCCTTGTAATAGCCAATGTATCCGCTGTATACCAAAGCAACGTAAAGCGAATGCTGGCTTATTCCAGTGTAGGTCACGCAGGATATATTTTACTGGCTTTATTTTCAGCGGGACAAAATGCCGTCAATGCGATTTTCTATTACCTGGTGGCCTATTCAATCGCTACACTGGCAGCTTTTTGTGTGCTTGACCTGATTGAAGAAAGAAATGCAGCCCGGGTCGACGCATTTGATGGTCTCTTCAAAAGGAATCCTTTTCTTGCGGTAAGCATGACCGTTGCGCTGCTTTCGCTTGCGGGAATTCCACCCCTGGCGGGCTTTTTGGGGAAATATCTTGTTTTTCTTGTCGCTATTGAGAATGGTCAGTTAGGTCTGGTACTCCTGGGCGTGATAACATCATTGATCGGGGTGTACTATTACTTCAGAGTGATTATCGCCATGTTTTTTAAGGAGCCCCAATCGAATGGTCCATTGCTTCTGCCTATTTCCATAAGGCTGCTCCTCGCCCTGCTAATGGCCCTGAGCCTGGGATTGGGCATCTTCCCAAATTTGGTCCTTATACTTTAGAAATGGCCTTTTCACAATACATGATAATAATTTGACCCCCAGACCTTTGCTTTTCTTTTCAGAAAATGATACCTTCAATCGTTTGCACTAAAACATTTTACTATGGGAAAAGTTAGAAATATCCTTCAGGCCAAGGGAAGTGCAGTATTTTCCGTTGAGCCGGGTGTTACGGTCTATCAAGCTATTCAGATTATGTGCGAGAAAAACATCGGCGGGCTTTTAATTACAGAAAATGAAAGACTGGTTGGCATTTTTACCGAAAGAGATTATGCGCGGAAATTGATTTTAAAAGGGAAATCCTCCAAGGATACCAAAATCAAAGAATTGATGACCGAGAATCCGATAACCGTTTCCCTCGACAACACCATTGATGATTGTATGCAGATTATGAGCAGCAAGCGGATCCGGCACATACCGGTAGTTGAAGATGAAAAACCAGTGGGAATGATTTCCATCGGTGATGTAGTTCGTCACATCATGGAGGAGCAAAAAGATATCATTGAGCACCTCGAAGCCTATATCAGTCGCTAGTGCCGTTCCAATTAGCTTAACTTTAATGCCCAAATTATCGCAAAGCATCTCCACTTTCTCCATACAGATCTTTGTAGGTTAGTAAATTGCTTGGTTTCTTTTTGCTTTTGATGATCTTGAGGTGAAGCAGAAGCGCCATTGCCATGGCCAGGAAAACAGTAAGGTAACCCAAACCAAAAATTGCTGCGTTGTAAACGAAGAATCCTTCGTAGGCAAAAAGATCATAGGTGAAGATTAACAGTCCCAACAACATGGAGATTACCAGAAAAACAACGCCAATGCGTTCGTTGATCCATGCGCGCAAAACTACCACAGCACAATAAAGCAAAACTGTTCCAGCGGTAAATAGATAAACAGAAAGAAATTCTGTGAATTGGATGGGTTTGGCCAGCAATGCTAAAAGAATGTAGAGTATGTTTGCACCGATGAGCAGGTACTTTAATGCATTGGCACTTTCATTTGGAAAAAGCCGATGGGTAAAGAGCATGGCCCAGATCAGTGAAAGGTACAATGTGATATATTCTGTCTTGACCATGACCGTCCAGTTGAAGTCGGGGAAGTACGATATGAAAAGATATTGATTGGAAAAAAGAGAACGCAATGCCCAGGTTAGGCAAACCAAAGCAAAATAGATTGTTATCCTTTTCCTATCCGAACCCCAGTAGATCACTAAAAAGACTATCCCCAGCACAATTAGTATTCCGGTTTCGGCCAGGTTGCTCCAAACCGAAATAGACCGCTGATGCTGAAGCATGTCGCTTGTTCCTAAATAAATGGGGTCTTTAGAGCCACCCCGGTAATGGTGAAAGTTGGCAATCTGTAAATGGATATGGAGTGTATCTCCAGGGTTTTTAAATGAAATCGTTTGAGGACGCCATTGTGGTATGGTTTCTTCTTTTGTTGCTCCCACTTTTCCATTACTTGCCAATATTTGCCCATTGATCCACAATTTATAACTGCAATAAATTTGGGGTATCTCAAGGGCATACACAGCGATGTTTTGAGGCAGTAAAACGGTAAGATGATACGTTGCGTATCCAGAACCTCCTCCAGATGGCCTTATCTCATTCCACGTCTTGGGAAAATGAACAAGGCTGCTTTTGCCATCCGTGTCCGTTGCTGATATTAGTTGATCTTCATAAAAAATCCAGTTTCCATTAAGCGCTATACGCTGGTCGCTAAAATTCCACGATCGTGCATCGAGTATTCCATTATTTGCGGTGGGGGCCTGGCCGTACGTTGTCACCGTAATGATAACCATGAACAACACCGTAGCTGTAATGGACCTAAGACTGGAGAGAAACCAGGTAGGGATGATAGAATAGGAGTAGTTGGAGATCACAAATTACAGGATAAGGTAAAGGACCCCGAATTTAATCAATTTTTGACGCATTCAATGGATTACTCCTTGATGGTAAACCAAAATGGATGGTGATCAAATACCACGGATTCAGAAAGGAAAATCTGCGTGCTGCTAATGAGGAAATGAAGATTCAAAAAAAAGGACCTGATTCTCTCAGGCCCGTTGTTAATAATGAATTTTGATTTATTGCCGACGAATATCGGCGTGACCAATAACAATTCCCTTATTGATGTTTGGAGAGCCACTTACATTGATTTCCGGTTCACCAAAGGCCGTGATGTCAAACCGATCTGAAACCGAGAGACTAAGCTTGCCTTCCCCGTAGATACGGGTTGAAGCACTTTCGCTTTTCAATCCGCGGGTATCAATCCGGTTTTCTCCAAATAACCGGTATACCTGATGACCCACACCACCAGATTTAATTTTTAATTTGTTCTCGCCATACAGTGAAGCCTTGAATTTGTTGGTATTGACCTTTGCTAATTGAATATCCGTTTCGCCATAAGCCCTTAACTTTAATTTAGATGAGCTGATTTCATCATCACAAACGAGTTCCTGATTCCCTCTGACTTCAATATCTTTCAATTCACGGTAGGTAACATAGGCCGTCACGGATACATTCTGATAGATGCCTCGCATTTCGGGATGGTGATTTCTAAAAATTCTTTCTTGTCTCTCCACCACCTGCGCATGATCTAGGTAAATCCGAAGTCTTTTTCCAGTAACGCGCACATTTACCTTTTCAGGAGAAATGTTGTTGCAGACTAGACGAATGGATTCCCTGTCTCCTTTTTGCAAAACAACGTTAATGTGGGGGGAGGCCACAATTTTTGTAAAGTGGCGTAATGATTGCGGCTGATCCTGGTCCTGTGCTGTGGCAAAGCTAGCAGCAAGCACCAGAATGCCTGAAATAAACATCTTTTTCATTATTTCAGTCTTATTTTACAAAAGACTGAGTGACCCAACGAAAGTTGCACGAGCAATAAAATAAATTTTTACAAATTCAAGATGAGACGGGAGTATGGGAGGGCTCCGCTTTAGTAACCCGTACACTGCCTTTAATTTTCCATGAGTTCGCGTGCATTTTCCAATGCCAAATTCGATGGCTTTGCGCCGCCAATCATTTTGGCAATTTCGGAGACCCTCTCTTTTTCTTCTAGTTTGCGGATATGCGTGATTGTCTTAGCGGAGGAATTGTCTTTGTAAACAAAATAATGGGTGTCGCCTTTGGCGGCTATTTGGGGCAAGTGCGAGATGGTGATAATTTGATGGCGCTCAGCCATGTCTTTCATCATGGTGCCCAGTTGGATTGCAATTTCCCCAGACACGCCGTTGTCGATTTCGTCGAGAATGAGGGTAGGTAAGGATGTTTTTTCTGCCATTACATATTTAACACAAAACATAAGCCTGGAAAATTCTCCGCCAGACGCTACATGAGCCAGGGGCCTCAGCGAAATGCCTTTGTTGGCGCTGAATAATATTTCAATGCTGTCGCTGCCGGTTGGCCCCGGTGCAACTGTTTCGTTTTCAATTTGCAATCTTACTTCCGGGATACCCAGGTTCTTGAGAAGCGTCATGATGTGTTGGCACAGCGCCCTGAACACGTTCTCACGGGACTTGCTTAATTCCTTACCTTTCTTGTTGAGTGCTGAGGTGGTTTGTTCCAGAGCAGATTTTGCTTCCGCCAGTAAGGTATCAACGTTGGTCGTTTTATCCGATTTGATTTGAAGCGATTCCTGAAAAGTCAATAACCCGGTGATGTCTAGCGCGCGGTGCTTTTGCAAAAGCTGGTAGATGAGACTGAGTCTTTCCTTTACTTCTTCAGTCTTGCGGGGATCAAATTCAATATCGTGTTCTTCTTTTTCGATCTCGGAGAGGATGTCCTCCAGTTCAATCCGCACGCTTTCAATCCGTTGAAAGAGTTTTTCATAGGAAGGAGTAAATGACGCGACGGGGTTAAGCAGGCTTCTCACTTCTGCCAGAGATGAAACGACCGCATACTCCGGACCATCTAGCAACCTAAGAATCCCGTTGAACCGGGTCTTGATGTCTTCGGCGTGCTCCATAATTTTAAGTTGCGACTCTGCTTTTTCCTGCTCGTCCTCATCAAGATCGGCCTTGACCAGTTCAGCCAATTGGAATTTTACAAAGTCCGCTTCCTGCTTGAGTATGCGTGACTCTTCCAGAAGGGTTTCAAATTCTTTTTTCGAGCGGTTGAACACCTTCCAGCAAAAGGAATATTCATCTTTTAACTTCTTATTCGATGCAAATGTGTCAATTAGATTTAATTGAAAGAGCCGGTTGCCGAGCTCCAGTGTTTCATGCTGTGAGTGGACGTCCATCAAATGGCTCCCTATTTTCTTCATCACCTCGAGTGTAACGGGGGTATCATTGATAAAAGCCCTGCTCTTTCCTGCTGCGCTGATTTCCCGTCGGATGACGGTTTGAAGTTGGTAGTCCAGGTCGCTGGACTCAAATAGTTCCTTTAGCGGATAGGCGGCAATATCAAAGATCCCTTCGATTACGCATTTGTCGGCATCGTCCCATAATACTTTTGTGTCGGCACGGTTTCCAAGCAATAGATTGATGGCCCCGAGCATAATTGATTTTCCGGCGCCGGTTTCGCCTGTGATGACATTCAGGTGCGCCGATGGCTTGATCTCGAGATGCCGTATTAAGGCATAATTCTTTATGGTCAGGTGTATCAGCATGGACCCACAATATTAATTTTTTTGATTGAGATTTAACTACTCCGAAATCAAAATAGGAGGCCGGAATCGGGGCCGTTTGAACAGGATCAATTCGCGATAATCTTCTGGTAAATGTTTCGTTTGGAGTCAATTGCAGTAAGAATATCGTAGGCCTCCCGTCTTACCGGCAGATTACCCTCAGAAAAGACATTAACCAATTCTATGGCTTTGGAATCGAAAAAGGAAATGACAAAAATGCCGTTGGGGTAAATAGTCCAGACTTTCTTTACATTTTTGAGAACATCCAGGATAACATCCCTGCTTTGATCGGGTGTTTTATCAAATGTGTCGAGGGCAAGCCGATGGTATCGATAAGTATTCTTTCGCAAATCGGCTTGTTGCAGATTGTTGATATCGTTAATCAGCGCATACCGGTTTCGGTTGCTGCCCAATGCCTGCCACCCCGCGCGGTTCGAAGGTTGCGCATTGTTGACCACAGAAAGGGCTTTTTGAAAATGGGGTGTTCCCCCCAGTTCGCTGTACGAATCGTAATCCATACCAATGATAACATAGGCATAAAAGGCCAGCATGGATGTGAGATTGGTGATGTACGTATTGTCGTTGTACTCGAGCGGTTGTGATTCAATGTATTCAAATTCCCATTCACGGTCGGCAAAATTGAAGAGAACCGTTTCATAATTAGTATTGTAGATGGGCCGGGCCGAAGTAATCTGAACATTGGCAACAAAATTTCCGATCGAAGGCATTTTGTTGATGTTAAGAAATATGTTGCAGTTGATCTTTTCGTAATTCTTATAGTTGTCGGTAGTCCACTTGCGGCTGTTCAAAAAATTGGCGAAGCCGCGTTCCATGTCTTTAAACACCGATCGGTCGGTCGTCTGAATCTGATCGGCATTGATGGTGACTTTGCAGTTCAATTCCTGCCCAACGGAAGTGATGGAGATGATAACAAAGAGGACAATTGAAAAAAGCCTAAGCATGCGTATGTTCTATAATAGCATTAACGATGTCGGAGGCAACTTCTTTTTTAGTTTTGAGATTAAATTCCTGAACCCGGTTTTTCCGGTCAATAATGCTGATTTTGTTGGTGTCGTGTCCAAAACCGGCACCCAGGTCGTTGAGTGAGTTCAATACAACCAGGTCAAAATTCTTGTTTATGAGCTTTTGTTCAGCGTTGGCTTTTTCATTTTCTGTTTCCAGGGCAAAGCCAACAATCATCTGGTCGTAGCGTTTGAGTTTCCCGAGTTCGGCAGCGATGTCCTGGGTTTTCGTCAACTCCAGCGTGAGGTGATGATCGGATTTCTTGATCTTTTGAGTCGCCACATTTACCGGCTTGTAGTCTGCCACGGCGGCTGAGAGCACGGTAATGTCAGAGGTTGGAAAGATGATTCTGCAGGCATTGTACATTTCTTCCGCCGAGGTAACCTTCTTGACATGAACATGGGGATGGGAGGAGGATTGCATTGTGGGTCCTGAAATCAAATCTACCTCGGCGCCATAATCCGCGAGTGTCTCGGCGATGGCAAATCCCATTTTTCCGCTTGAGTTATTGCCAATGAAACGTACAGGGTCCATGGCTTCGTGGGTAGGTCCCGCAGTTACCAAAGCTCTTTTGCCTTTTAATTTATTTTCATTCAAAAAAAAATGCTGAAGGCGGTTTACAATTTCTTCAGGTTCAGTCATGCGACCCATCCCGATGAGGCCACTGGCCAATTCGCCGAAAGCAGGGTCTATAGAATGATTACCCCGGTTTTTTAGTTTTGAAATATTCTCCTGCGTAGCGGGATGCTGGAGCATATCCAAATCCATGGCTGGCGCAAAGAATACCGGGCAGCGCGCCGAAAGGTAAACTGCCAACAATAGATTATCCGAAAGTCCATTGGCCATTTTGGCGATAACATTGGCACTGGCGGGCGCGATCAGTAAGGCATCTCCCCAGATCCCCAGTTCAACATGATTGTTCCATTGACCGGTTTCGTCTCTTATAAACCTGGAGTAAACAGGATTTCTTGAAAGGGTGGAAAGCGTCAGCGGTGAAATAAAATCGTGAGAGGCGGGTGTCATGATGACTTTGACCTCAACCCCCTCCTTCACGAGCAGTCGTGTCAATACCGCCGATTTATAGGCAGCGATACTTCCGCTTACTCCGAGAACGATTTTCTTCCCGTTGAGCATGGATATTATAATTCCACCTTAGGTACTTCGTCCTCACGTATTCTGTACATCAATTTGCCCTCCAGAAATTCTTCGATCGCCGTTGTTGTAGGCTTCGGCATGCGTTCATAGAATTTGGAGATTTCGATCTGTTCGCGATTCTCAAACACCTCTTCGAGGTTATCCACCGTTGTGGCAAATTCGGCCAACTTGCCGTTGAGTTCTTCTTTCAGATTTACGGCAATTTGACGTGCGCGTTTAGAAATCACCACGACCGATTCATAAACATTGCCGGTCGGGCCTGCGATCTTATCAACATCGCGCGTGATAATAGAAGGTTGTGATGCCATTTTGTTAGATATTGGTTAAATGTTAGAATTAACGGTGTTTGCTTTTAGTTCATTGATCTTATTCAAACTGTCGGAATAGAACTTTTGTGCGTCCTTCAGATAACTGCTGTTCGGAAAATTATCCACCAGCTCTTTGTAAAAGTCGACGGCAGCCATGTACCGCTCCATTTGTTTTCTCGGGATGCTCACCAGGGCCAATTTATATTGGGCCTGCACTTTGAGAAAAGCGAGTTCTTCCAGAAATCCGGAGTCAGGAAAGTTTCGTTTAAAGTTATCGAAGGCAATGACCGCGGCCTGATAGTACCGGAGTTTGATATACTGTTTTGCATTCTCATATCCTTTAAACTCCAGCTTCTTATGGCAAATGGTAATGACCTCCGATGCTTTGTCATGGAAGGGGCTGTCGGGATGCTGATTCAAAAAATTCTGCATCGCATTCATGGCCTCGATGCTGCTCTTTTGATCTAGATTTGAATCCGGTGAAGCAATGAATAATGAATAAGCATACATGAACTGTGATTCATCCCGCAAAGGACTTCTTCCATAGGTTTCGTAGAAAGTTTTA
This sequence comes from Bacteroidia bacterium, assembly GCA_043785125.1. Taxonomy (GTDB): domain Bacteria; phylum Bacteroidota; class Bacteroidia; order Cytophagales; family Cyclobacteriaceae; genus ELB16-189. Next base: position 34,781 of record JAYVXP010000009.1, on the reverse strand, counting down.
AACTGATTGCTCGCCAGCAGGTAGGTCTTCTCGTAATATTGACAGTAAGCCAGATAAAACTCCACCTTTTCGCCCTCAGGCAAACCACGAACTATGGCCTGTATTTGTTCAAACAAGATGGCTGATCGGTAGTAATCCTTTTTGTCGTAATAGTTCAGACCCGCTTCGTATTTTACCCGCCAGTCTTCGCTTTTTTCGATTTTCCTGAAAGAGCTACAGGACAAACAGATACAAAGCGCCAAAAGAACGTAAGAACGACCCATACGACTAATTTTCATTCCTCTGTCTTTACGCATTTTTTGAGCCTGCAAATATACAACGCTGCTTTCAATTAACAATTTTATGGGTTGCAGCCGATTTTAAAGAATCCAATAAAAGTGGCTATTTTCGAACGATCAGCTTTCGGGTAAACACACCCTCGTTATTTACGTAAAGTGTATAAAAATATACCCCGGCGGGTAATTCTTCAGCGAGAATCTTCACTTTGTTGTCAAAAACAGGCAATTCATAATCCCCCAGGGCTTTGCCAAGGATATTGTGAATAACGACCTTGACCTTTACAAGCTCGTTGTGGATACTGTAATCAATGGAGGCAACATCCGTAACGGGGTTGGGGTAAACCTCATGGATGGTAATGTCCTTTGAGTGAAAGACCAAAGGCTTGACGCTTCGGTCATCAATAGTAACTATGACTTGATGTTCTACGGCCTGCTGAAAGGCTCCTTTTGGAAATATTTCAAATTTGATGTTGTGCTGACCACCAAGAAGTCCTGTTTCAATGGTAAAATAAAGGTTTTGAAGCGTTTCACCCGGTTCAACTTTTTTGGAAAATTCTTCGGTACCGGGTTCCAGACAGTTCTTGTCCAGACAGAAATACCCTTTCTGAGTACTATTCAGGTCATCCTGCGTCTTTCTAAAAATGTAAAATTGGGCCTTATCGGTCGTATTTTTTACCCGAAGTGGGATGTGAACGGTCTGGCTTGTTCCACTTTGGTAGGAATCCTGTTTGTCTAGCAACTCAAAAGTCTGGGCAAATGAAATTGCCGTGCACAGAACCAACAACCCCAGGATTAACCAAGTCTTCATAGGGAACACCAAGTTCAATCTGAAATATAGCCAAAAGTGCGGGGGCGTACAAATTAAATATGAATTAAATTGACAAGGGGCACAATTTCAGAGATCGTTGGTCGTTGGTATCTGACTTTTTATTTCGACGTCTGCTTTTTGAGGTCGCTCTGCTGCCCGCCAACTAAAACCCCTCAGCCTTTTGTCACCGTCGGTCCATTCCTGCGGAGGAATAAAAGACGCTTCGGGCTTGACATAAAAACTAATGTTTTTCACTTTGCCTACTTTGAAGTTAATCTTCATGTTGCTGCAAATAATCTTGTTCAACCCCATCGTCTCATTTGACTTGGTGATAACACTATCTACTGACACGGTCTTTTTTTCCTCCAATGCATAATAGATGCTCTCGCCATTGCCTTCTACCACGACATGGTGAATCGTCTTTCCGTCAAAAAGGGCAGTCATCTTGCGTCCTTTGATCTGGTTAAAGTTACGCAGCGTGTCCTGGGATACGACAAAGGAATTGGAGACCATGTAAATCCTGTCGATCTTCTTGTGCCTGAGAAGGATACGAATGGAATCGGCTGTCATCTGGTTATCGGTCGTCCAGAGCACAGGGTCTTTGTAAAAATGAATGGTCGAATCGGGCGCTATGTAGGCCAGCGAATCCGCAATCCCTTGCAGATCTTTTTTGAAAATCTTGACGTGATGGTAGGCAAGCAATCGTTTCTTTTTCGGGTCTTTGCTATCAATGGATACCAGCGTATCGGCATGGATAAACAACGTGTCCTGGGGTTTGTTGTCGAGCGAGTCGTTGTCTTTTTTGTCGTCCATGATCTTCGCGAGATAGGCATGGCCATAAACTTTTGAAATACCCTTTACTTTATCGTAGAAGCTTTCATCTCCGTAAATGATCATTTTTTCCTCCTTAGAGGTCATCACTACGCGGTCGCGCGCTTTGTAAAATTTCTTTTTATCGTTGATGAAATACTTGTCCCCTTTGATTCTGTAGGATGGCGTTTCAATTTGGCCTTGATTGAGGTTGGAAAGTTTTTGATTGGTATCATAAAACCCATTTTGATAAACGGCTGTGCCTCCCTCTTTATCCTTCACCGTGGTGGAATCTTTAAAGTAAATGACTTTTGTTTTGGAATTGTATTGCAGCGTGTCTGACTGCAGCGTGTAATCCGGGTTTGTTCCGACCACGTCTTTTTTAAACGATGCCATATTGGTATGGATATCATAGTATCCTTTTTTGCTGATGAGTACATTGGTGGTGTCCACCAGTTTGCCGCCATTGAAATACTTCGCTTTATTTTTCTCCCGGTCATAATCCAGAAAGTCGGTGTACAGCGTGGCAATTCCAAGTTTAGTAAAGACAACTTTTTTTCGCAGGTGTGCGATTTTTTTATCTCCTTCGTAGATCAGCTCCAGGGAAGTACAGTCAACAGAATCCCCTTCGGTAATGTGAACATGGCCATAGGCTTCCACACGGTTTTGGGTTTTGAAGAAATGCGCCGAGTCACAATAAATTGTCGTTTTGTTTTGAACCATGACCACTTCACCGATCAGCCGATCGTATCGTTCTCCGTTTTTTACACTCCCAACCAGCGTGTTGGCGTGTTTGAGCTTGACTTTACGTTGGGCATAGGTGCTGACGGAGATCAGCAGAAGCAAAATGAGGATAGTGTATCGCATGAATCAGCCGTAAAATTAAGATTAATTAGGATTAGTTAGTCCACGTACCACAAATACGGGTAGCCGCGAAACCCCTTCCGAAAGCGGGATGGTGTAAATAGTGTAATTTAGGAACCATGTTAGAGCGTTTTGGTGATGGACTTCTGGCCCTGGGTTGCGCAGGAAAAAAAATTCTTGTGGCCGTGAGTGGCGGCCTCGACTCGACGGTACTGCTTGACTTATTGCTGAAATCGAAATGCGATGTGGCCGTGGCGCATGCCAATTTTCAATTGCGGGGCGAGGCGTCAATGGGGGATGAAGCATGGGTCAGTCAATTGGCAATCCGGCAGAAGATCCCGTATTATGTTCATCGGTTTGAAACCAATAATTATGCCACCAAAAATGGAGTGAGCACGCAGATGGCTGCTCGCGAACTCCGGTATGCCTGGTTTAAGGAGCTCATGGAGCAGGAAGGATATGAGTTTCTGGCGACAGGGCATCATCTGAATGACAACCTGGAAACCTTTCTGCTCAATTTTGTGCGTGGATCCGGGCTCGGAGGATTGAAGGGTATCCCCATTAAAAATGGGAGAATCATCCGGCCGCTTCTGACTTTCAGCCGAAAAGAGATTGAAGAATATGCCGTCTTCAATCAATTGACTTGGTGCGAAGATGCCAGTAATGAGCGGGATGACTACAACCGCAATTTTGTAAGGCATCAGGTCGTGCCAAAATTGAAAGTACTGAATCCCTCGCTGGAAGAAACGTTTAAACGAAATGACGAGCGACTCGGTGCGGCAGACGAGTTGATGCATCTGGCGCTGGATCACCTCAGACAAACGCATGTTTTGCAACAAGGCATCCAGTTAAAGATTCTAAAATCGCTTTTTGATTTGTTCATAAACCCCGCGGCGGTATTGCTGGAGTTGATCAAAGAATATGGCTTTAATTTGGACCAATGCAGGGAGGTAGTTCTTGCGGCGACGGGGCAACCGGGCAAACAATTTCTGTCGCCGACACATCATTTGGTTGTTGATCGCGAACACGTGATCGTTATCGCTCATCAAAGTGCATGGGGAGAAATACAAATAAAAGCAGGGCAGCAGCGTGCTGAACTGGGTCCATGGTTTCTGGAGATGAAGAACCATGGAATGGCGGAGGTACTATTGGATAAATATCAAGCCATTTTGGCGAAGGACAAATTGCGATTTCCCTTACTTTGGCGAAAATGGAAACCCGGCGATTTCTTTTTCCCTTTGGGAATGGAGCACAAGAAAAAAATCAGTGACTTTTTGGTTGACACCAAGGTTTCATTGGCGGATAAAGAATCGGTAACCGTTTTGGAATCCGGTGGTGAGATAGCCTGGGTGGTAGGGCACCGGATTGATAACCGGTTTAGGATTTTAGAGACATCACAAAGCGGTCTTCTCTTTCATCTTACGACCCGTGTGTGAATTCGATAGTTCGATAATTGGGATTGGAGTTCGGGAATAACATATTCCCCCTAAAACATTCAAATCATCATCGAATTATAAAATTATTAAATTGTCAAATTTTTTAAACCCCTCACCGCATAATCACACGCCCTTGCGGTCAGCGCCATGTAGGTCAAAGAGGGATTAACGCAAGCCGAAGAAGTCATGCACGAACCGTCGGTGATAAAGACATTGGGGACTTCATGCATTTGATTAAAAGAATTGAGCACAGATGTTTTCGGATTTCTCCCCATCCGGGCCGTACCCATTTCATGATTTGCATTTCCAGGGAAGGACATCCTCGCCTGTAGTGTGATGTTCTTGAATCCTGCCGTTTCCATCATCTCGCCAATTGAGGCGGCCATGTCTTTTTGCATCGCTTTCTCGTTGTCCTTGAATTCGCAATCCACGTTGATCATTGGCCGGTCCCATTGATCTTTTTTGTCAGGGTCAAGCGTGATCCTGTTTTCGGGATAAGGAAGACACTCACCGAAGCCGGAAAATCCCATTTTCCAGGACCCCGGATTGGCCAACGCCTCTTTTAATTCAATGCCTATGTGTTCATCATTGCGCTGCCAACCTTCGCGACTCGCGCCTCCCTGATGTGCGAAACCCCGTATATAGTCGGTTCTCTTTTCACTGAGGTTTCTAAAACGCGGAATGTAAATCCCGGTAGGGCGACGACCGGAATAATATTTATCTTCAAATCCTTCCACACTTCCCGAAAGGCCCTGACACTTATGGTGGTCCATCAGATTGCGCCCAACCTGATCGCTGGAATTTCCCAGGCCATTGGGAAAGCGTGATGAAGTGGAATTGAGTAAAATAAAAGTAGTGGCTACGGTGGCCGCATTCAGGAAAATAATTTTAGCGTGGAACTCCTGAACTTCCCGTGTTTCGGTGTCAAGCACCTCCACACCGGTAGCCCTTTGTTTTTGGTCGTCGTACAAAACGCGATTGACCAGCGACTGCGGCCGGAGGGTAAGATTACCAGTGGCAAATGCTGCCGGTAAGGTGCTTGCGTTGGTACTGAAGTAGGCACCGTACGGACATCCGCGATGACAGAGGTCACGGTTCTGACATTGACCTCTGCCTTTTACCGGTTGGGTTAAATTTGCGCTTCTGCCGATGGTAACTTTACGCTCCGGAAATTTTGTTTCGATAGCTCCTTTGAAAAATTTTTCAACGCAGTTCATTTCCATCGGAGGCAGGAATTTTCCATCCGGGAGATGGGGTATCCCTTCTGCTTGCCCGCTGACGCCAATAAAAGATTCAACATAATCATACCACGGAGCAATGTCTGAATAACGGATCGGCCAGTCTACTCCATGACCATCTTTCAGGTTGGCTTCAAAATCAAGATTGCTCCAGCGGAAGCACATTCGTGCCCACAGCAATGAACGGCCCCCGACAATATCGCCCCGAACCCAATCAAATCGTTTTGTTTCCGTATAGGGATTCTCCTTATCGTTGATATAAAAATGTTTGTTGTCGGCGCGAAAGGAATAGTGCCGGCTTTGCACATAACTGTTTTCTTTGTCTTCCTCTGTAAGCCTTGAACGGCAGGGGAACTCCCAGGGATTTTTTGTGGCGGTGGGATAATTTGGATGTACTACATTTTTCCCGCGTTCGAGGAGCAGCACTTTCAACCCTTTCTCACACAATTCTTTTGCCGCCCATCCACCGCTGATGCCGGAGCCCACGATGATGGCATCGAAGGTGTTTTTGTTTTGTAAGCTTGATTTTAGGTTCAAAGTTTAAAGTCGAAGGTTTAAAGTTCAAGGATTCATTGCCAAAGTTCAAGTATATCTACATTATTCAGCAACATCACCCTGATCATTTGTATCAGTGGTCAATGGTCAGAAAAGATTGAAATCCTTTTTCTTTCTTATATCCCTTAATAAATTGCATCGCTGATCGTTTCGACGGCATCATATCCAAACTTAAATTATTCCTAACCATATGAAAATCACCGTAGTAGGAGCCGGCAACGTAGGCGCAACCTGTGCCGATGTGCTGTCGCAGCGTGAAGTAGCCAATGAAATTGTGTTGGTGGACATCAAAGAAGGGCTTGCCGAGGGCAAAGCGCTGGATATCTGGCAAAAAGCCCCCATCAATCTTTATGACAGTCGCACGATTGGCTCCACGAATGACTATTCCAGGTCCGCCGGGTCCGATGTGGTGGTCATTACCTCGGGATTGCCCCGCAAACCGGGTATGAGCCGTGATGACTTAATCAGCACCAACGCCGGGATTGTAAAGATTGTCACAGAAAATGTAGTAAAGCATTCGCCCAAAGCGATCATCATTGTCGTGTCCAATCCCCTGGATGTGATGACTTATCAGGCTCACTTGATTTCCAGGTTGCCGCGTACAAAAGTGATCGGCATGGCAGGCATCCTGGATACCGCGCGTTATCGCGCATTTCTGGCCGAGGCGTTAAGTGTTTCTCCGAAAGATATTCAGGCAATGATTCTGGGCGGTCATGGTGATACGATGGTACCGCTCCCACGCTACACCACCGTGGCGGGTATACCGGTAACAGAACTCATTGGCAAAGACAAACTTGATGCCATTATTGAAAGAACAAAAACGGGAGGAGGAGAGTTGGTGAAATTAATGGGCACTTCAGCGTGGTATGCTCCGGGCTCCGCTGCTGCACAAATGGTGGAAGCGATTGTGAAAGATCAGCGCAGAGTGCTGCCGGTGTGCATGCAATTGGATGGCGAGTACGGCATCAAAGATTGTTACCTCGGTGTTCCCGTCGTGCTGGGAAAGAATGGCGTGGAGAAAGTGATTGAATTGGATCTGAATTCTGATGAGAAAGCCCTTTTGGAAACCAGCCGCAAGCATGTGAAGGAGGTGATGGAGGTGTTGGATAAGTTGCCGAAGTAAATTTGACAAATTGGTTAATTTGCTAATTTTAGCAATGGGTTCTGCGCAAATCAGCGAGATCAATGGGAATCAAACCATCACTTTATTCCCAAATAAATAATCTCGCCGCGCGACACACCACAGCGGGCAGCCGTTGCGTCGGGCAACGTTTTTGCGAAGGCATTTGCTACCCCAGTTAATCCGGATCGTTGAATGCGTTGCAGGTAGTCTCTACCAAACAACCGTACATGGTCATCCTGACCAAAAGCCTTTTCGCGTTCTCTTTTATCGGTGACTCCGGAATCTTCAATGGTCACTTCCGGCACAGGGGAAAAGAAAGGAACCTGCAGGATGGCCCAACCTCCCGGCTTTAACACTCTTTTGATTTCCTTCATCGCCTGAATGTCATCGGCAACGTGTTCCAGAACATGGTTACAAAAAACAACATCAAAATGATTCTCACCAAAAGGAATTAGATGAATATCCATTTTCACTTTTGCCAACGGAGATTCAATATCGGCGGTGATGTAATGGTTGCCATGCTGTTTTTCAAAACGATGTATAAAGCAGGGCTCGGGGGCAATGTGAAGAACGTCCAGGGTTGCAATAAAAAAATTGGTCTCTTCTTTCAGATACATCCACATTAGTCTGTGACGCTCGAGCGAAAGACAATGAGGGCAAAGGGCGTTGGATCTCGGATTGATCCTGCCGTAGGGTAGAAACTTCCGGTAGTGACTTTTACATATTGGGCACGCCACTGTGTTGCCCGAATAAAAAATTCCGACTGCCCTAAGCCCAACACCACTGAAAAGTTGCAAGTACTTGCGCGGTACAAACCGAATCAATAGCGAAATTATTTTCTTCATCGCCCGCAAAGAAAATCAAAATCCGGCTATCTGCACAGTTTTCGCTATAAAGACAGGCAGTTTTCAATTGATGAACCGGCGGCTTCCGACGACTGTGAGATTTTCTAACTTATAGAACTATTCTTAGTTTGTTTTCATCTTTAAGACATACAAACAACCTAAATCTGCAAAATCTGGACAAATACTACCATACGCAGCCAACGATGCATTCTGATGCCCTGATTTCGAGGGCAAGGGAAGGGGACAAAAACGCCCAGAGCAAACTGGTTCAGCTTTGGTACAAGAGAATTTATAACTACTCCTATAAATTCTTCTTTGATCATGACCTGGCCATGGAAGCCTCGCAAAAGACGTTTATCAGCATGCACCGAAATATTGCAGCATTGCAGGACGTTGGGAAGTTTAAGTCTTGGCTTTACACCATCGCCGTGAATTATTGCCGTGAGGAATTGCGTAAAAATAAATCAAACAAGGCGATGTCGCTGCACGATTTGAGGCCGGGAGAAGGAGAAGAGAGTTACCGGTGGGAGGAGAGTAGCAACCCCAGCGAAAACCCGGAAAAGCAATTGCAGCACGCTGAACTGTCCGACCTGCTGCAAAAATGTTTAGGAGAACTTAGCCATGAACAGCGGGAGGTGGTGGTTATGAAAGAATATGAAGGATTGAAATTCAGGGAGATTGCCGAGGTGTTGAATATTTCGGAGAACACGGTGAAGTCTCGGATGTATTATGCGTTGGATGGTTTGAAAAAGATTTTAGATAAAAATAGTATCACAAAAGAAACAATAGGATATGAACTATAAACCAGACGAAATCATCCTGATTTCTTACTTGTATGGGGAGTTGGATGAAGTGGAAAAGGTAAAACTGGAGCAATACTTTCTGAAAAACCCTGATGAACGGAAGAAAGTACTGGAACTTGCCAACGTGCGTGAAATTATCGAAACGCTCCAGGACAAGGAAGTTATCACTCCTCCAATTTTTATGGGGGATCACGAAAGGATCAGACCGCTTTGGCAATCCACTTCCATTAAAGTGATCGCCAGTCTAGCTGCTTCATTTCTGTTGCTCATGATTGCGGGAAGATTGATTGGAATGGAAATTCGATACAACCAGGGAGAACTCCGGATTGGTTTTGGTGGAACAAAGCAAGAAGCGCCGTTGAGTACTGCTGTGAGGCCGGTCGAAGGAACCCAGGCCACATTGTCTTCTGAAGCAGTGCAGACGATGATTAATGCTTCCCTTATAAGAAATAATGAAACAATAGCGATGCATTGGAATGACCAGCAGAAAAAAGTGGATCAGTCAATCCGCCAAAGCCTTGCCCTGAACTCCAAAAAGATTGACGAGGGCATGAAGCGCGCGGCACAAGCATCTCAGGATCGGGTTAGCACATTTGTCTCCGGACTTCAACACGATAACCTGCGGTTGATGAAGGATTATTTGCAGCTTTCGGCGACCGAGCAAAAAAAATACGTTGAGAATTTATTGGGAGACTTCTCCAAGTATTTGCAAGAGCAGCGAAATCAGGATTTTAGTTTGTTCCAGACCCGGATGAACAGCATCGAGAAAAAATCGGATCAGTTCAAACAGGAAACCGAACAAATCCTGTCGAGTATCATTTCCACTGCGAGTATTACTAAAAAGAAAAACAGTTATTAAAATTTCAAAAAATATGAAACGGATCGTGAGCATAATGTTGGTGGGAGTGGGGATGGCAGTGGCCATGGCGGCGGGTGCACAAAATAGGATTGATGAACAACGCATGGACAGGGATATTGAAATAGCCGAGAATGTCCTGAGTACCCTCATCAAGCAGCAAATGGGAAAACAACGCAATTTTTTTCCTTATGAGGTGGAGGGAAATTATACACCAGGGTACGGAGTCACGTTCCGCTTGCCGATGGATTTTGGAGGGCCCATGATGTATATGATGTCGGATGAGCCTCATGTCAAAATGAATATCGGGGAAAATTATTCTTATTCTTATTCTATTGATGCGGCTCCGGCCATTGTTGCCGACCCTGACTGCGAGGATTGCCCCAGGGCCAAAATAAAAAGTACAACGAAAATGATGGGCCGCAAAAAAATGGCCAGTGATAGTTTAACTAATGTCTTTAATCAAAGAATTATCGATGCCGCAAGGAATTTCATTGCCGATTACGGGGACTTAATCGGCCAGCTCACGCCCGACGAAAAAATCATGATCACCAATCGTCATGAAGGACAACGTTTCTGGTATGCGGCAGCCAATTCCGCCAAGCGGAAATTCATTTCGCTCGAAGGCAACAAAGGAGACCTCACCCAATACAAACAAGGTAAGTTCACGCGTGACCAGCTCCTGTCCAAAATAGTCGTCATTGATAGCGAAAGCGCTGATGATTTGAATCCGGATCTCGAACTCCTCTCCAGTATTTTCAATCGGATGTACCGTCCGGATCTTGCCAGAACCTATTATGCACAGGAGAACATCTATTATGAACGGTTGAAAAATTATGGGGTGATCTATTATATGCAGGTTTACTCCAGCAATGAGACTGATTTTAAAAAATTCAATATGCCCACAGTCAATCTCGATGATATTGATAAAGCCACCCGGGATAAAAAAGTGATTGAGCTATACCCGGTATTTGAAAAGGAAATCAAAGAAAGCATGCTGGATTATGGACGTACGTTGAAGAGTCTGGGCCCCGATGAATTACTGGTCTTCAACATCAAACTCACCAAGTGTGAGGGCTGTGGAATACCCAGATCGGTGGAGTTTTCAGTAAAGAACTCTGTGCTGCAGGATTACGGCAGTGGCAAGATGAGCAAGGAAGCGGCTGTCGGCAAGGTCAATGTGAAGAAAGGAGCGGCACAATAACTTTTTAATAAAGCCGGGCAAATACTTTCCCGGTTTTATTTTCGTTTCCATGTAACCTTAAATGGCACAATCCAGTATGTTACGGATAGAGGTTATTTAACGCGGGCGATACACGGGGAAGTTGGAAAACAATTACTTTTGGACCGGCAACCAACAAAACCATGAAGAGAAATTTATTGATCGCTGCGGGAATTCTGGTCGTACTTTTGATCGGATACTTTGTGGTAAAAGGCAGCAAAGAAATCGACGCTACTGATATCATGGCGTCCGTGAAGCGCGGTGAATTCAGGGTGGATATTGAAACCACGGGGGAGTTGGAAGCCAAGAAATTTGTTAAGATACTGGGCCCCCAATCGTTGAGGAGCTTTCAGATTTATCAGGTGACGATTCAAAATATCGTCGATGAAGGAACGGTGGTTAAAAAAGGAGATTGGATCGCGACTCTCGACCGGTCCGAGTTCCAAAAAAAATTCATGGACAAACAAATTGAGCTGGAGAAGGCCAATTCCAAGTTTACCCAAATCCAATTGGACACAACTTTAATTATGCGGCAGTCACGTGATGAGCTTATTAATTTGAAGTATACTGTAGAAGAGAAGAAGATTATTCTGGATCAATCGCAATTCGAGCCACCAGCTACCATCAAACAGGAGACCATCAATATGGAAAAGGCCACCCGAGCTCATGAGCAAGCTGTTGAAAACTATAAAATCAAGAAAAATCAGAACGTTGAAAAAATGAGGGAGGTATCAGCGGAACTGAGGAAAGTGCAGGGTGATTTTGCGAATATGAACAAGATGTTGGAATCATTCAGCGTGACTGCTCCGGAGGATGGAATGGTGATCTATGAGAAGGGTTGGGATGGGAAACCGATCAAGGCCGGTTCGCAAATCCAAATGTGGGAACCCACAGTGGCCACATTGCCGGACCTGACTACGATGGTATCAAAGACATTTGTCAACGAAGTGGATGTAAGAAAGGTCAAAGCAGGTCAGCGTGTGGATGTGGGGCTCGATGCCTATCCGGATAAAAAACTGAAAGGCTCGGTGGTGCAGGTGGCCAATGTAGGAGAACAAAGGCCCAACTCGGATGCGAAGGTATTTGAAGTGACCGTGGAGATTGATGGTACCGATGCCACGCTCAGGCCTTCTATGACCACGAGCAACAAGATTATTGCAAGCATTAAAGACAGCACACTGTTTATCGCTCTAGAGTGTCTTCATAGTGAGTTTGACTCGATTACCTATGTGTATAAGAAAGAAGGTCTCAAAACGGTGAAACAAGAAGTGATCGTGGGCGACACCAATGCCAATGATGCGGTGATTTTGGCCGGATTGAAGGAAGACGATCGCATTTATCTTTCCGTGCCCTCAGGTCTTGAGGGAACTGCATTCACTTTGTTGCCGGAAATGAATGGGAAGCGCAAGAAGAAGGAAGAGAAGAATGAGGAGAAAGCACCCCATAAAGGACTCGATCCAAAAGCAAGCGCCCTCAATAAATCGGTGAAAGAGCCCGTTAGCAAAAAATAGCGATCGGTCTGAATGATACAACGGTTACTTGCCAACCTCTACATCGCAATTGATGCGGTAATTGCCAATAAAATCAGGTCTTTGCTCACGGCGCTGGGCATCATCTTCGGTGTTGCCGCGGTGATAGCCATGCTGGCCATTGGCAATGGGGCCCAACAGGAAATTCTCAATCAAATCAAACTCGTCGGAGTCAACAACATCGTTGTAAAGCCCGTCATTGAGCAAAAAGATGAAAAGATTGAAGAACAAGTCGGAAAAAAAGACAAGAAGAAATTTTCTCCCGGCCTAACCATCCGGGATGTGCAGGGAATTCGGGCCAATGTACCCGGATTAAAAAAAATCAGTCCTGAAATAATATTGGATACGTATGTGATCCGCAAGGGCTTTCGCAGGTCGGCCAAGCTGGTGGGTGTGGAGCCGACCTATTTTGAAATTTACGATTTTCAGGTACGTGAAGGAAGGATGTTCAACGAGGATCAACAGAAAACAGGCGCGCCGGTTTGTGTAATAGGTCACTCCATCCGAACCAAATTTTTCCCCACGGAAAATCCGATTGGTAAAACCATTAAGGTGGGACCGCATTGGCTGACCATTGTTGGAGTATTGGGGGAGCGGACCGTTTCCACTTCCACAATAAGCAAGTTGGGCATCCGTGATTTTAATATGGATGTTTATATTCCGCTGCAAACTATTCTTATCCGTTACAAGAACCGGGATCTCATTACAGCAGAAGCACTGCGCATGGCCGCACAAAGGAGCCGTGGGATGATTTTTAACGCGCCGAGTTCTGATAATAATGCCGAACAGGAAAAGAAGAACTATCATCAGCTTGATCGTTTGGTAATTCAGGTGGACGAAACCGGCCGACTTCAGGCGACAGCCGAAATCATTTCCCGGTTGTTGAAACGCAAGCATTATGATGTGGTGGATTATGAAATTGAAATCCCAGAACTGTTGCTCAAACAGCAGCAACGTACCAATGATATTTTCAATTATGTCTTGGGCGCCATTGCCGGCATTTCACTGTTGGTGGGTGGAATTGGTATTATGAACATCATGCTGGCTTCTGTGCTGGAGCGGATAAAGGAAATTGGATTGCGACTTTCGATTGGCGCCAAGAAAAGTGATGTCGTGCAGCAGTTTTTATTTGAAGCGGTGATGATCAGCGTAAGCGGCGGTATTTTGGGTGTGATACTGGGTGTTTCGATGGCGTATGTTGTTTCCTCTTTTGCGAATATCCCTACGATCATCACATTCAGTTCCATTCTTCTTTCATTTGGTGTGGCCGCCACAGTGGGTTTGATTTTTGGAATTGCACCTGCCCGACGTGCTGCCAGCCAGGATCCGATTACCTCCTTAAGATATGAATAGAAAGACCCTATTGACATTCCTTGTCTTCGTTATTACGCTTACGGAGATGCCGGCACAAAATGTTTTTAATATTGAGGAAGTTATTCTGCGGGCCAAGTCCCAATCCCTATCTTTCAAGAGAACGGAGACAGTCAGGGAAAATCGGTTTTGGCAGTACCGGACTTACCGGACCAATTATAATCCGCAGGTACGAATGTCCAGCAACAACGGATCACTTTATACCAATAGTTACTTTCCGGTCCGTCAGCAGGATGGCTCAATTGTTTATCAGGCAGTGAATCAGTGGAATCCGGGAGTAAACCTTGGATTGTTCCAACCCATACAGTGGACTGGTGGAAACATTTCTGTCAATTCAAGCTATAACTATTTTGGGGATATCACGCACAGCATAAGACAATGGAACGGCGCACCGGTTAATGTCCAGTTGAACCAGCCCCTGTTTGCGTTCAATTCTTTGAAGTGGGACCGTATGATTGAACCGATCCGTTATGAGGAATCCAAGCGCGACTATGCTGAAGCCATGGAGCAAATCAGTCATGATGCGGTCGATAATTTCTTTAGTGTAATGCAGGAGCAGATCAATTTACAAATAGCCCAGTACAACCTCGCCAACAACGACACCATCTATAAAATCGAAAAGGGCCGGTACAATATCGGCACCACTTCGGAGGACAAGCTGTTGCAGGTGGAATTGCAGTTATTGCGATCACGGCAGGATGTGGCGCAGGCTAGTCTTAATTTGAGGACGGCAGGTCAACGGTTGCGTTCATTTATTGGCCTGCGAAGCGGGGAAAACCTTTCACTTGTGTTGCCTGAAGAGATACCGCAGTTTAGTGTGTTGGAAGAGGAGGCGCTGGACCACGCAAAGGAAACGCGTTCGGCCTTTATCGCTTTTGAAAGAAGAAAAATTGAAGCTAAAGCAGCCGTAGCCCAAGTGAGAGGGCAATTGTACCAGGTGGGTGTTTCCGCTACGTATGGATTAAATAACGTGACGCCCTCGTTTACTGATATATATCGGAATACATCCAAGCAGCAGATAGCCAATGTTACTTTTAATATTCCCATCATCGACTGGGGTCGCCGTCGGGCGCAAATGCAAACGGCTTATGCCAACAAGCGACTGAATGACTACACCATAGAACAAGATGAGATAACGTTCGAACAAGATATTCTTACTCAGGTAAGACAATTGGAAATGTTGCAACTACAGATTGAGATTACTAAAAAATCCGATGAGGTAGCATTAAAGCGCTACAACGTGGCACAGAACCGATACCTGATTGGTAAGATTGACATTACGAATTTGAACATTGCCCTAACCGAAAAAGACAATGCCAAGCGCGGCTACATCCAGGCACTACGAAATTTCTGGTTGGCCTATTTTGATTTGAGGCGACTCACCTTATATGATTTTGCGGAGCGGAAGTATTTATATAATCCGCACAGTAAGGAATAGATTCCGGGTTGTGAATCAAATATCACGTGACAATGAATGGGTGAGGCGGGGGCGGGTAATGATCCAGCGGTAAATGGTCGTTTTTGATTGGGGATTAAGCGTATCAAAATCCAGATAAGCTCTCTTTCGTATCATTCTATTTAGTCATTTGTCTACGAGGGTCTTCGCCTCGGGAACCCAGCGGTAAAGCCATCTTCAACATACTAATTTAATTTAGTCCGGAAATTCGGATGGCTTCCAGTTCCATTCGATTTTCTTTACTTCTAGCTTTGTGTTTATGCTTACCTTGAGGCGAAGAATCCCGGAATTCGATGGCGTTTATTTTACTCCCATCACCTGCACGCATTGGTTGCATTTATTTGAAAAATCGGATGGATATTAGTTTGATATTCTGAAGTCGAAAGGTCATTATATTGTGGTTATGTAATCATGCCCAACCATCTTCATGCCTTAATCGCATTTAGCAATACTCGAGGAAAGTCTATCAATTCTAACATCCGCATAGCAAGCGGTTTATGGCATATGAACAGGTCAACAAGTTACGGGCGAAGGGTCATTTCAATATTCTTGATGAAATGAGGTTCTTTGTAAAGGAGAAGGATCATCGTACTCCCGATAAATTTATATTGAACGGCAGGGTCAGAAAAGTGTTTCTACCTTCCAGCAACCCAATCCCTTGCATTAACAAAAGCTTCAATCCAAGGCGACACTTCATCGCTTTTGCGCTGTAGTGGATAATGGGGCCAGTTCCAGGCAAACAGAGACCGCTCAATGTGCGGCATGATAGCCAGGTGTCTTCCGTCGTGGGATGCCAATGCAGCAACGGCAAAATCGGATTCGTTTGGATTGCCGGGATATTCGGGGTAACTGAAGGTGGCTGCTATCTTGTAGATGGATGAGTCAGAAGGAAGTTTGAATTGCCCCTCGCCATGCGCCAGCCAAACTCCCAGTCGCGCCCCCGCATAACTCTTGAGCATCACTGAATTATTTTGGGGTATCGTAACGTTGATAAAAGTAGATTCAAATTTGCCGGAACCATTGTGGTGCATTTTCGGATGACCGGCCAGACCGGCTTTCCGGAATTTTTCAAGCGTGGTCTCATCACGGTAAACCAATCCCAACTCCATCATCAACTGACAGCCATTGCAGACGCCAAGACTTAAAGTATCCGGTCGCGCGTAGAAATTGTCGAGTGCAGCTTTCGCTTTGGGATTGTAAAGGAATGCTCCAGCCCAGCCTTTTGCTGAGCCCAACACATCTGAATTGGAAAAACCGCCGACAAACACAATCATGTTGACACCGGAAAGGTCTTCGCGACCTGCGACAAGGTCGGTCATGTGCACATCTTTGACATCAAAACCGGCGAGGTAAAGTGCGTAGGCCATTTCCCGGTCGCCGTTCACTCCCTTTTCACGGATGATTGCTGCTTTGATGCCGGAAGGTGTTCTTCTCGTTGGATCGATTTTGTAGGTGCTGAACTTTCCATCAAAACGCGGCTGGAATTCATAAGCCAAAATCTGTTTGAAAATATTTTCTTTGCGCAATTCGGCGTGGCCCCGTGGCCGCTGGATTTTGTCGAGCAAATAGGAGGTGCGAAACCAGGTTGCGCGAAGAGCGTCGATGTGAAGCGGAGAATCGGGATGGGAAAGGTGGAGGATTCGATCGGTAGTGACTTCAGCGATGCGGACAAAAGACACTTGATGTTCTGCCAGCAACTTGTTTACTTTACCTTCATCTTGAATCTGAACAACTATTCCCGGGTTTTCGCTGAAGAGAATTTTGATCAAATCATTCCCCAGGGCCTTGACATCAACTTTCAATCCTATTGCCGGAGTGGGGAAACACATTTCCAAAAGAGTGGTGATCATTCCGCCGGAAGAAATATCATGACCGGCAAGGATGAGATTTGATTTGACGAGTTGCTGTACCACTTCAAATGCCTGCGCAAAATAACTTTCGTCTTTTACCGTGGGGGCGTGTTGCCCCAGGCAATTCATCACTTGTCCAAAGCTGCTGCCACCTAGCTTAAATTCATCTTTGGAAAAATCAATGTAGTACAATTGCGAACCGGGAATATTTTCTAATGCAGGGGAAACCGTCTTGCGAATATCTTCCACTTCAGCTATCGCAGAAATGATGACCGTGCCTGGTGAAATCACTACCTCATTGTTGGGGTACTTCTGGGTCATGGAAAGCGAATCTTTTCCCGTCGGGATATTGATTCCCAGTTTGCATGCAAAATTGCTTACCGCTTCCACAGCATGATAGAGTCTTGCATTTTCACCTTCATTTTTAGCGGGCCACATCCAGTTCGCGCTAAGTGAAACGCCTTTTAATCCGTATGTAAGGGGAGCCCACACCAGATTGGTGAGTGCTTCCGCAATGGCGAGGTGACTCCCGGCAACCGGATCAACCAGCGCGGCAGCGGGTGCATGACCTATTCCTGTTGCCACACCCTTGTTGCTTAGAAAATCAAGCGCCATCACCGACACATTGTTCAATGGAAGTTGAATAGGTCCGCAGGTTTGCTGCGTAGCCACTTTTCCAGTGACCGAACGGTCAACCTTATTTGTAAGCCAATCTTTGCAGGCCACAGCTTCGAGTTGCAAAACAAGTTCAAGGTACTCCGTCAGCTTTTCAGGTTGATAGTGAATCTCTTCAAATGCAATTTGGGAAGTCTTGTCCTGAAGGATGGTCTTGGGTGATGAACCAAATAAATGGTTGACTTTAAGGTCGAATGGCTTCAGGCTTTTTTTTGTGTCAACAAACTGAAGTTGCTGATCTCCCGTAGCCGTGCCGGCGACATACATCGGAGCACGCTCGCGATCGGCCACCCGCTGCAACAACGCCACATCTTTTTCACGGATGGCCAATCCCATCCGTTCTTGCGATTCGTTGCTGATGATTTCTTTGTCGGAGAGGGTTGGGTCGCCAACGGGAAGTTTGTCGATCTCGATCGTGCCTCCGGTTTGTTCCAGTAATTCCGAAAAGCAATTCAAATGTCCGCCCGCCCCGTGATCATGAATAGAGACGATAGGGTTTGTGGGCATTTCCACCATGGCGCGGATGGCATTCATTACCCGCTTTTGCATTTCGGGATTGGAACGCTGAATGGCATTGAGTTCGATTGAATTGGTGAATTCGCCGGTGGCTACCGAAGAGACAGCGCCTCCACCCATTCCGATGCGGTAGTTGTCGCCGCCCATCATTATAATCTTATCTCCGGCTTCCAGTTTTTCCTTTTGACTGTCTTTTTCATTTCCAAATCCAACACCGCCAGCCAGCATGATGATTTTATCAAAGCCAAATTTCTTGCCTTGTTCAAAATGTTCAAACGTCAGCACGCTGCCGCCAATGAGTGGCTGGCCAAATTTATTTCCAAAATCACTCGCGCCATCAGAGGCTTTGATTAGAATTTCTGTTGGAGTTTGATAAAGCCACTTGCGCACTTTGAATTTTTTCTCCCAGGGTCTTTCGCCATCAAGCCGGGGGTAGGATGTTATGTACACTGCCGTACCCGCGAGCGGCAAAGAACCTTTTCCCCCGGCGAGCCGGTCTCGTATTTCTCCTCCCGCTCCGGTTGCCGCACCATTGAAAGGTTCTACCGTAGTTGGAAAATTGTGGGTCTCGGCCTTCAACGAGATCACGGAATTGATGTCTTCTACTTTAAAGAAATCGGGAATGTCCTGCCGCGTCGGCGCAAACTGTTCTATGCGTGGCCCTTTGATAAAGGCCACATTGTCTTTATAGGCAGAAACAATAAAGTTTGGATTCTCTTCGGCTGTTTTTTTGATGAGTTGAAAAAGGGTTGCCGGTTTTTCTTTCCCGTCAATAATAAAAGTGCCATTGAAGATCTTGTGACGGCAGTGTTCTGAATTGACCTGTGAGAAGCCAAACACTTCGCTGTCGGTAAGCGGGCGATGGAGTGTTTTGCTGATCTCTTCCAGGTATTCAATTTCTTCGTCACTCAGTGCGAGGCCCTCTTTAATATTATAAGCTTTCAAATCCGTGATCTCCAATATGGGTTCTGGAGTATGATGGATCGTAAAGATTTCCTGGTCGAGACCGCGATAAATGAACTGCAACATAGGGTCATGACCAGCAGCGTCATTTTCCACTCCAAAGAATTCTTCAATGCGTTCAATTCCTGCGATCGCCATCGTCTGGGTAATTTCGACCGCATTGGTACTCCAGGGTGTGATCATTTCCTGGCGAGGTCCGACAAAGTAGCCGTTCAGCGCTTGGTCGTGGATGGGCTTGGCATTGAAGAGCCAAGTCAGTTTTTCAATATCTTGTGTGTCAGGAGACTGGCGTGTGGAGAGGGCATAAATGACGGAATTGGCTGCCCTGAAGAATACGATCATTGTCGGTTTAGTTGACGCAAAAATACAAGGATTTGAGGGAATAGGAAGGTGTTGCCTCCAAAAAATTAGCAGTCAATCGTATGCCGTTTTGGATTTGATTGAATCGTTTTTTGTTTGTCGGAAAACTCAAAAAATCACAGGAGGAACTTCATTGCTTTTTCGACCAGATCATTGTGCCCGGATTCAATGATTTCAAACTTTTTTTGATGAAGTCCTTTAAGTAAGTGATCCATATTTTTGACTGGGATCACCTTGTCATATTTGCCCATAATGAGCAGGAGTGGAATTTGAAATTGATTCAGGATCGTCACCAGGTAATGGATGTCAAAATGAAGATGCCGGAAGCATACCCAGACATCGTACACGCGCTTTCTTTTTTCTTCTGTGTCCATTTGGGATTCGGCAAACCGCATCATCCCTTTGTTAACCAGTCCGATTGAGCGAAGAAACTTAACCATGGTGTAAAACCTCCCCGGCAGGAGAATCATGCTTTTGAACAGATTGCGGATGGCAATGGGGTAGGTGGCAAGACTATACCATAAACTGGTCTTAATGCCATCGGGGGCTAACAAGACTATTTTTATTATTTTTTCAGGAAAAATTTCCAGGGTGGCCAGTGCAAATTTTCCCCCCAGACTAAAGCCCGCCACCTCAAATAAAGAGATCTTTTCTTGCTCGAGAAACTTCCCGATAATCAACTTCCAAGCGCTTTTTTCAAGCGGCCCATAACCTGGCCAGATACTTTGTCCGTGAAAATAGAGATCGAAGACAAAAAGCCGGTATTCCTTTTCAAGGGACAGCGCCCAGGATTCAAAAGCCTGGTGATCTTGTCCGAAACCATGAAAAACAAGCAAGGGAACAGGCCCACTTCCGGCTGTAGCATAATGCAAACGCGTGTTCTGGAAGTCAACAAAATTTCCGGGTGTCAGCATCAAGTGCAAAGATCGTTTAATGATTTCACGGATGATAGCGTTAATTTGCACAGTTATGACATGTACACAAGGTAAAAAACCAGTGTAAACCATCCATGGTTTAATGATTTCATTGATCGCAGTGGTAATTTTGGACGGTTCGGGCATGTACACATAGTAAAAGATCAGCGTAATCCCTTCATCAGTATAAATCTGCGGTACGTTACAATATTTCAATAACTCATCCCGACTATCCATTTGTAACCAGCAAATGAAGGTTAGGGCGATGGACTTAGTCATGCAAGAAATAAAGCAAAACACTTTCCTGAAGGAGAAGGACAAATTGCTCGGATTTATCCGCAGCAGGGTGTCTACGGTGGAAGAGGCGGAGGATATCCTTCAGGATGTGTTTTACCAATTTGTTGCGGGTTTCGAAACCATTGAATCCTTCGACCGGGTGACTTCCTGGCTGTACAGCGTTGCGCGCAACAAGATTATCGATCGGTACAGAAGGGATGCAGCCCGGCCAAAGCGAACTGATTTTGATTTGAAATCGGGGAAGGATGATGACGGGCCGCTGACGTTACAGGAGATTTTGCCGGATCTGGATAATACACCCGAATCGACCATGCTCCGTGAAGCGATCTGGGATGAAATAACAGAAGCGCTGGACGAATTGCCTGCCGAGCAACGGGATATTTTTATTCAGAACGAAATTGAGGAGAAAGGATTCAGGGAAATCGCTGAGGCTACCGGTGTGTCGATCAACACTTTGCTTTCGCGAAAGCGCTATGCCATCATCGCGCTTCGAAAAAGGTTACAAAAATTTTATGACGATGTAGTAGGATAGGCCTCGGTCACCGGTGCTAAAAGCTTCCGTGGTTAAATGGTCTGGGAATAAAAAAATTAAAATAATTGAATTATGAAAAAGGGATTTTGGATTGTGAAGTATGCAGTACTTGGAGTGCTGGCGGTCACGTTGTTTGGATTGGCGACCATGTTGTTATGGAATTGGTTGGTGCCAGCTTTGTTTGCTGGTCCGGTAGTCACCTTCTGGCAAGCGCTGGGCTTGTTGGTGCTGACGAAGATACTGTTTTGGAGCGTAGGCAAAGGAGGGCATCACCAGGGAGGCCCATGGAAACATTATTACTGGCGGAAAAAGTGGAATGGAATGACTCCCGAAGAGCGCGAATCCTTTAAAAACAAGATGAAAGATAAGTGGTGCTATAAAGAGCCGGGCACCCCAGCCAAGGATTCAGCCACTGCAAACGATTGAAGTCAAGTTTCGCTAAATAACACAAATATTTTATTGAGAAACATCAACCTTTGGCTAGAAATGGCGTAAAAGGAAACTATGGAAACTTTTGTAATATTGAAAGTTTCCATAGTTTTGCATCCGTTATGGAAGAATTTGACATCAAAGAGAGGATTTTAAAGGGGGCTATGGAGCTTTTTATGAAGTATGGCGTGCGCAGTGTGTCTATGGACGACATCGCCCGTCATCTTTCCATCTCCAAAAAGACCATCTACCATTATTTCGCCGACAAGGACGATGTGGTGACGCTGGTGGCCAAGGACCATCTGGATAAAGGAAGAACGGAATTTGAAAGTTTGCGCGACCGTTCCAAGAATGCCATCGATGAATTGGTCAGGATTTCAGCTTGTTTAAAAAAGGACATGCAGGAAATGAATCCCTCACTTCTTTTCGATCTTCAGAAATATCATCCCAGGGCCTGGGGTGTTTGGCTTGACCACAAGCATAAATACATTCGTGATTCCGTAGTAAGGAATCTCCGGCAGGGAATAGAGGAGGGTTATTACCGCAAGGATATCCACCCCGAAGTGTTGGCGGTGGTGCGGATTGAATTGGTGCAATTGGCTTTTGATGAAAAGGCCTTTTCTTATACTCATTTCAATTTGGCGGATGTGCAGATTCAGATTTTTGAACACTTTGTTTACGGCTTACTGACTGACAAAGGCAGAAAGCTTTTTGAGAAATACAAACAAGAAGTAACTAATCCGGAACCCTATCCAATTAAATTATGAAATAAGCGATGGATATCCACGAGGATGTAATACTCAAGCAAATTTCTTGTGACCCTAAACGAAAAATGATTAAAGAATGAAACAACACTACATCACTATCTTATTGGCGACACTATTCTTGCCCGTGAGTTTGACGGCTCAGCAGCAAGCAGCGAGTTCAACTTTTACGCTGGTGCAATGCATTCAATATGCAATGGAAAATTCAATCAATTTGACCAACTCCGGACTCGATGAGCAAATTGCTTCTGCCCGTGTGAAGGAAATATTTGGGCAAGGGTTGCCACAACTGAATGGATCCGTCGGATTGCAATACAATCCTCAGCTTCCTCGTCTTTTCTTTTTAAAGTCGAGGGCTTATGGTTTTTCATCGGCTGCCGTTCAAGGATCCCCAAATTATGTCCCTTACGACCAGTATCTGCCAAACCTGAAGAATAATGATGTCGTGTCTTCACCCAATTTGTTCCAGCTACAAGGGACGGGTAATGCATCAGTAAGTATCACTCAGATGATTTTTAACGGCTCTTATTTTGTAGGACTTCAGGCAGCAAAAACATATAAAGAGTTGTCGGTGAGGACGACCGTCCAAACCAGGGAGCAGGTAGTAGAGCAAGTTACGAAAGCTTACTATTCTGCATTGATCAATCGTGAGCGCATGAAACTCTTTGACAATAACATTGACCGGGTGGATTCTCTTTTCAAGAACACCAAGGCGTTGAATGTAAATGGTTTTGCGGAAACCATTGACGTAGACCGGATTGAGGTTTCGTTAAATAATCTCATTACTGAGCGCAATAAATTTATGAAGCTCCAGGAATTAAGCGTTGAGTTGCTAAAGTTTCAAATGAACTACCCCATGGACCAAACGCTTCAGGTTTCTGGAGATATTACCCAGGAAACCGTATCGGTTGACCTGGATGGATATTTGAAAGACTGGAATTACAAAAACAGACCTGACTATCAGGTATTAGAAACAAATCTCAAGCTTCAATCACTGAATGTTAAGAACAGGTACGCCGCTTCCATGCCAAGTCTAAATGCTTCTGCGAATGTTGGGTACATCACAGGATCCAATTCAATCAGCGGACTCTTTAAAACTAACAGTAACATCAGTTCATCTGATCAACAGAAATATGGCATCGGCACCGACAAGTGGTATCCCGTAAGTTCCTATGGCCTGACCTTCAGTCTTCCGATTTTCAGTGGGTTTCAGCGAACCTACCAGGTGCAGCAGGAAAAATTGAGATTAAGAAAAGTGGAGAACAGCCTTAAGGCGTTGAAGAGCGGTATTGATTACGAGGTGAAACAGGCGACGATCTCATATCAAAACGCCATGGATGCATTGCAGGTGCAACAGCGCAACATGACCCTGGCTCAAAAAGTCGCTAAAGTGACCAAGATCAAATATGAACAAGGGGTTGGCTCCAACATAGAAGTGGTGGATGCGGAATCCAGTCTGAAAGAATCCCAAGTTAACTATTACAATGCCATGTTCGACGCCATCGTCGCGAAGACTGATCTGGATAAGGCATTTGGAAAGTTGATCAGCACAAAATGAATCTCTTAAATAATGGTGACTCGGAAAATCTAAAAACATAATCATGAAATCAAATTACGCACAGTTCATTGTATCGGTTTTAGTTGTCGGCTTGATCCTTGCTTCTTGCAGCGCGACAACAGACAACAACAAAAAAACGAGGCTGGATAAACTTAAAACCGAACACACCAAACTTTCAGATGAGATCAGGAAACTGGAGGGGGAACTCTCCAAAGAAAATCCAAATACTGAAATCGTCAAGGCAAAAGAAGTGGCCATAACCGAATTGAAGACAAGGGTATTTGATCATTACGTTCAGACCCAGGGCAGCATATACTCCAAGGATAATATTCTGGTCAGTGCGAAATCTGCCGGAGTCATTACGCAGGTTTTTGTCGTGGAGGGTGATCGCATTACCAAAGGCCAGTCGTTGGCACAAATCGACAACTCACTGCTGCTGAGAAATATGGAGGAAGTCAAATCGGCATCGGACCTTGCGAAAACGGTATTCGAAAGACAGCAGAATTTGTGGGACCAGAAAATTGGAACAGAAGTGCAGTATTTGCAAGCCAGGAATAACAAGGAAAATCTCGATAAACGCCTCGCCACATTGAATGAACAATTTGAGATGACCCGTATCAAATCTCCCATTGATGGTACTGTGGATGAAATCCGGCTTCGCGTGGGTGAAAACATTGCCCCCGGCATGCCAGCGGTGCGTGTCGTGAGTAGCAATAACTTAAGGGTAAAAGCAAGTTTTTCCGAATCCTATGTTGCTACGATTAAGAAGGGAAACCGGGTGCGGGTTTCTTTCCCGGATTTAAACAGAGAGATGGATGCCAAAGTGACTTTTGTTGGGAGGACCATCGATCCGCTTTCCAGAACTTTTGAGGTGGAAATTGATTTGGCTTCACAAGCCGACCTGCGACCCAATATGACCGCTTTAATCAAGGTTATCTTTCAATCTTCTCCGTCAGCACTGGTCGTACCGGTAAACGTTATTCAGTCTATCAACAACCAAAGCGTTGTTTATGTTGCCGAAACGACCGGCGAGAAGACAGTGGCACGCAGGAAAGTGATTGAAATAGATGGAGTCTATGACAATCTCGCCCAGGTAATCAAAGGCCTGAGCATCGGTGACAGGGTAATTACGGTGGGTTATCAAGGTCTCAATGACGGTGAATCCATAAAACTTTAATTCTTCACGGACGATTAATCCCCAAGACCATGCAAGATTTAGAAAAAGAATTTCGCCCCACAAGTTGGGCGATTGATAATAAAGTAAGCATTTACATTGCCACGATCATCATTACGCTGGCCGGCGTGTTAAGCTATATAGGCTTGCCGAAGGAACAATTCCCCGAAGTAGTGTTCCCCCAGATATTTGTCGCCACGGTGTATCCGGGCACCGGGCCGACTGACATCGAAAATCTCGTCACTAAACAGATAGAGAAACAAGTAAAGTCAATCGCCGGAGTTAAAAAAATAACGAGTAATTCTGTTCAGGATTTTTCAAATGTCATTATTGAATTTGAAACGGATGTCTCAATCGCCGAGGCCAAAAGGGATGTTAAGGATGCTGTGGACAGGGCCAAGCCCGATCTTCCCAATGACCTCCCGGACGATCCGCAGGTAATTGACATTGACATCTCCGAGTTCCCCATTATGAATGTTAATCTATCGGGAGATTATAACCTGGAGTTGCTCAAAAAATATGCTGAACAAATGCAGGATCGGATTGAGGCGCTCAAGGAAATACGCAGGGTCGATATCGTTGGGGCGCTTGACCGTGAGGTACAGATAAATGTAAACATGTTCAAATTAGCCCTCGCAGGAGCAAGTCTCGACGATATTGAAAATGCAATCAAATTTGAAAACCTGATTGTGTCAGGTGGTCAGCTTTCCGTTGACGGGATGAAAAGATCAATCAGTGTTAATGGTGAATATGTTTCTGCTGAACAAATTGGTAATACCGTTGTCCGGTCCATCAAAGGAGGTAAATTTTATCTCAAAGACATTGCTCAGATTATTGACAGTCACAAAGAACAGGAGAGCTTTGCTCGCCTGGGAGGCAAAAATGTAATCACGCTGAATGTGGTGAAAAGAAGCGGAGAAAACCTGATCAACGCGTCGGATCAAATTAATGAGATCATCACTGAGTATGAAAAAGATGTTTTACCCAAAGGGGTTAAGGTAACGGTTACAGCCGATCAATCCGATAAGACCCGCGCCACACTGGACGATTTGATAAATACCATTATTATCGGATTTATTCTGGTGACAATCATTCTCATGTTCTTCATGGGCGCAACCAATGCACTGTTTGTCGCAGCTTCAGTTCCCATTTCTTCATTGATCGCCTTCATTTTTTTGCCTACGTTGGGCTTTACCCTTAACATGATGGTGTTGTTTTCTTTTCTGCTGGCATTGGGTATCGTAGTGGATGATGCGATTGTGGTGATTGAAAATACCCATCGCATTTTTGATAACGGCAAAGTACCGATCAAGAAGGCCGCAAAGATTGCTACGGGCGAGGTCTTCCTGCCGGTGCTTTCAGGTACGTTGGTAGTGCTCGCGCCGTTTGTTCCGCTGGCTTTCTGGCCTGGTACTATTGGTGGATTCATGTTCTTTATGCCTGTTACGCTGATGGTAACACTTTTGGCCTCGTTGTTTGTAGCCTACATCATCAACCCTGTTTTTGCGGTGGACTTTATGAAGCCGCATCATGAAGAAGATGCAAAACCGAAGATCACTCGCGGCTTTAAGATTGCGGCAATCGTATTCGGATCAATGGCCTTGATGTCATATGTCACCGGGTCGTTTGGGTTTGGCAATTTTGTGATTACACTCTTTCTGGTGTACGCCATTCATAAATTTTTCCTGGAATCGGTGATTAAGAAATTTCAGACAAAGGTTTGGCCCCGTTTTCAGGAATCATACAAACGGCTCCTTACCTGGCTGCTCGGAAGTTGGAAACCTGCATTGGTGATAGGTGGCGTAATTTTCCTCTTTGTCTTTTCTATCATATTTACCGGCATCCGTAAACCTCCTGTTGTGTTTTTTCCTCAAGCGGATCCCAATTTCGCATACACGTATATACGTATGCCGATTGGAACCGATCAGCGTATTACCGATTCGATTACGCGCATCGTTGAAAAGCGCGTAACCGAGATTGTTGATAAGAGTCCAATTGTAGAATCAATTATTACCAACGTAGCCATCGGCGCAAGTGAAAACCAGTTTGAAGGAAACAATGCCCAACCACATTTGGGTAAGGTCACTGTTGCCTTTGCCGAATATGCAAAACGAAATGGAAAGTCGTCCCGTGAGGTCCTCGACAAAATCAGGGCGTCGTTGAAAGGCATAAAAGGTGCAGAAATTTCTGTGAACCAGGAACAAGGTGGGCCGCCTACGGGCAAACCTGTCAATATTGAAATAGCGGCAGATAATTTTGACGTGCTGGTTGCAACTGCCAACCGCGCAAAACGGTATTTGGATTCACTTCAGATCCCCGGCGTGGAAGAGTTGAAGTCTGATTTTCAAAGCGACAAGCCGGAGATTGTTATCAACATTGACCGTGAGAAAGCAAACCGGGAAGGTATTTCAACCGGAACCATCGGAGTAATTTTGCGCACCGCCATTTATGGAAAAGAAATTTCAAAATTCCGCGATGCCAATGATGATTATCCGATCCAATTGCGGGTGGAGGCAGACCAACGTAACAATATAAATACGTTAATGAATTTGCCCGTTACTTTCCGTGACATGACAATGGGTGGTGCAGTACGCCAGGTGCCGCTTTCTTCCGTTGCCTCCATCAGTTATTCCAATAGTTATGCAGGAGTGCGAAGAATTGATCAAAAGCGTGTGATTACTTTAGCGTCCAATGTGCTGAGTGGCTACAATGCCAACGAAATCGTAGCGACCATCCAAAAAAGCCTAAAGAATTTCAGTGTTCCGGATGAGGTAACGATCAAAATGACGGGTGAACAGGAAAAACAGAAAGAGACCATGGATTTTCTGACAGTCGCGTTTTCTATCGCCATTGGACTCATTTTTATGATCCTCGTTGTGCAATTCAATTCTTCCAGTAAGCCATTGATTATTTTGTCTGAAATTGTTTTCAGTATCATCGGGGTACTGATTGGTTTTTCGCTTTTCAAAATGGAAATATCAATTGTTATGGTGGGAGTAGGGGTTATGGCGTTGTCCGGATTGGTTGTACGAAATGGAATTCTGTTGGTAGAATTTACGGACTTGCTGCGTTCACAAGGTATGGAGTTGAAGGAGGCTGTTATTGAAGCCAGCAAAACCCGCATGACTCCTGTATTATTGACTGCCATGGCCGCCACCTTAGGGCTGGTGCCGCTGGCAGTAGGTTTAAATATCAATTTTGTTACGCTGTTCAGAGAATTTAATCCACATATTTTCTTCGGTGGCGATAACAACGCCTTCTGGGGACCTTTATCATGGACGATGATCTTTGGATTGATTTTCGGAACAGCGCTTACGTTGTTGCTTGTGCCCGTCATGTACTTGCTGGTCTCCAGGTTTAAGGAATGGGTGTTCAAGTCCAGGGTGAAACAGCCGGAAGTCAACACGGAGGGAGCTAACGTTGTGTTGAATTAGAATAACTACGAAGCAGAATGAAGTTGTGCCATCCTAATTTTTGGTTGGCACAACTTGTTTAATAAAATAAATATGAACCGTCTCGTCGTAGTATTGATTTTGTCGCTATTTTTCATACTGATTGACTTTTATTTCTTTCAGGCAGTTATAGCGGTGAGCAAGAATTGGTCAGGGATATTAAGGGGCGTGGTTCGTTATGGATTCTGGGTTCCCACTGCGTTGAGTATTCTTGCGCTGGTGTGGTGGGCATTTGACGATCCG
This sequence comes from Bacteroidia bacterium, assembly GCA_043785125.1. GTDB lineage: Bacteria > Bacteroidota > Bacteroidia > Cytophagales > Cyclobacteriaceae > ELB16-189. The sequence continues at coordinate 5,860 of JAYVXP010000009.1, read as the reverse complement.
TACAGGTACAGCGCCAATTTGCGCAATTGGGTGATTACCGGTCTGGTTGCAACCTACTTTTCAAAATTTATTGGCATTACAATTCTTTTTGTTGACGATTTTCAGCGTGGCGTTCGCTATGTCGTTGGTTTATTTTATAAGGGTGCTTCTGAGGATTTACCGGGGCAGGCAATTCCGCGTTCCGAGTTTTTAGCCAAAGCGGCCCTGGCAGCTACGGCCATACCCCTGGGTGCTTTTGTTTATGGAATTGTATCAGGCGCACACGATTATCGGGTAAAACGCATTTCGGTTAAATTACCCAACCTGCCAAAATCATTTGACGGTTTGAGGATAGCACAGATTTCAGATATCCACTGCGGGAGTTTCTGGAATAAGATTGCTGTAAAGGGTGGTGTGGAGATGATGTTGAAGGAAAAGCCTGATGTGATTTTTTTTACCGGCGACCTGGTCAATAACGAAGCATCTGAAGTAAAGGAGTATATCGACATTTTTAATAAACTCAAAGCACCATTGGGTGTTTTCTCCATCACAGGCAACCATGATTATGGCGACTATAAAACATGGTCATCGGAGGCAGCCAAACAAACAAATTTTCAGGAGTTGATCAAAGCACATCGCTTAATGGGATATGATATTTTGATGAATGAGCACCGTTTTCTTCAGCAGGGAGCAGACAAAATTGCCATCATTGGAAATGAAAATTGGGGTGGCGGACGGTTTGCCAAATATGGGAAACTGGATCAGGCACACCAGGGAACGGATGAAGCAGCTGTAAAACTATTGCTATCGCATGACCCCAGTCATTGGGATGCCCAGGTGAGACCTTCGTATCCCGATATTGACATGATGTTCGCCGGGCACACACATGGATTTCAGTTTGGTGTTGAAATTGGTAATTTCAAGTGGAGTCCGTCACAATACGCTTACACGCAATGGGCTGGATTATATAAGGGGGGGAGTCAATATCTTTATGTCAACCGAGGATTTGGATACCTGGGATATCCTGGAAGAATCGGGATGCCACCGGAATTAACGATTGTAGAGTTGAAGAGTGCTTAATACAGTTTTAATGCCATGAGACTGACCCGGGGTGCACGACTTCCCGGGTTTTAGTTTTATATTTTGATTTAATTTCAAAACCAATGAGTATATCATGGAGTGGTGTTTTCCCTGCGCTGACAACACCTTTTACGGCAGGCGACGAAATAGATTTGCGACTTTTTGAGAAAAATCTTAAAGCTCAACTGGATTCTGGAGTTGACGGTGTGATTCTGGGTGGGAGTCTCGGTGAGGCCAGTGTCCTCAGCAATCGGGAAAAACTGGATTTGGTAAAATTTACTTCGGATAAAGTGGGGGGCAAAGTTCCGGTTATCATGAACATTGCGGAAGGCAGTACCCGTGAAGCGATAAAGCTGGCCGGCGAAGCTGAAAAGCACGGAGCCAGGGGTTTGATGATCCTGCCACCCATGCGCTATAAATCGGATGCGCGCGAAACGGTGACCTACTTTAAACAAGTGGCGGAAAGCACAAGTTTGCCGATGATGATCTACAATAACCCAATAGATTATAAAGTGGAGGTGACGCTGGATATGTTTGCTGAGTTATCGGCGACGAAGAATATTCAAGCAGTGAAAGAATCTACCCGTGATGTTTCTAATGTGACACGGATGATTAACCGGTTTGGGGACCGATTCAAGATTTTGTGTGGCGTGGATACCTTGATCATCGAAGAGCTAACGATGGGTGCACACGGCTGGATAGCAGGTTTAGTATGCGCTTTTCCGGCGGAGACCGTGGCGATTTATCGCCTTATTAAAATTGGAAAAATGGCAGAAGCGCTGAAAATCTATCGTTGGTTCCTTCCTTTGTTGGAATTGGATATTCATCCCAAACTGGTGCAGTACATAAAATTGGCGACAGCTGAAACAGGTCTGGGGTCGGAATTTGTGCGCGCACCGCGACTGGCATTAGTTGGCGAGGAGCGGGAAAGAATACTCAAAATTATCCGCGAAGGAATTGCAACACGACCGGTTGTCCTTGATTAGAAGCAAGGATCAAAGGAGGATTTCTTACGGTGTATTTCTTTTGCGCACTTTGCTTGAAAGTTTTAACTCGTGGGTCCATTGAGATAAGCAGAGATGATTGAACCAGAAACAACTTAAAAAAATATGTCAAAGGAAATTGAAGCACCCACTCTCGACAAAGTAATGGCCCTGGCACAAGCGGCATTTCTTGAATACCGGAAAATTGGCGGCGCCACAAAGTCTCTTTTTCTTGAGGCGATTGCCGCCGAAATCGAAGCGCTGGGAATGCCTTTGATTCATCAGGCCATGGAGGAAACCAGTTTGCCAGAGGCGAGATTGGCCGGTGAGCGTGGGAGGACATGTAACCAACTCAGGCAGTTTTCTGTCCTGGTAAAAGAAGGCTCATGGGTTGATGCGAGAATTGACACCGCCATTCCCAACCGCACACCATTGCCCAAAGTGGATATTCGAAAGATGTTAATTCCATTGGGTCCTGTGGTGGTATTCGGCGCAAGTAATTTTCCTTTTGCCTACTCTACGGCGGGGGTTGACACAGCTTCTGCCCTGGCCGCCGGATGCCCTGTTGTACTCAAGGCACATCCGGCTCATCCCAGGACGTCCGCCATGGTGGCGCAGGCCATTCAGAGGGCGCTAGAAAAAACGGGCATACCTCAATTCACTTTTCAGCATGTGACCGACTCTTCATTTGAAGCTGGAAAAACATTGGTACAGCATCCTTTGACCAAAGCGGTGGGGTTTACGGGTTCTTTTTCGGGAGGCAAGGCGCTTTATGATTACGCAAATCAACGCCCCGATCCGATCCCGGTATTTTCAGAAATGGGGAGCGTAAATCCGATTTTTATTTTACCCGGTGCTCTGAAAGCGCGGAGTGGAAAATTGGCCGAATTGATCGCTACTTCTGTCACCCAAAGCATGGGGCAATTTTGCACCAAGCCTGGTTTATTACTGGGCATTCAAGACACAGGATTAAATGAATTTGAGCCGCAGCTTGCCGGTAAAATAAAGGAGGTTGCTCCAGCCAACATGCTCCATCCTGGAATTGCCGCGAACTTCAGGAAAAATCGGAGCCTCGCATTGGCACAAAAGGGCGTTTCAATTGTTGCTGAAGGAAATAATGAATCAAAAGAGAATCAAGGAATACCCACACTGGCCAGCGTTAAGGCTGCTGATTTTCTGTCAAACCCTGTGTTGTTTGAAGAAGTCTTTGGTCCCTATTCTTTGTTGATCAAAGCAAATGGAATAACAGAACTGACGGAGGCTTTGAATAAAATCCCTGGTCAACTTACCGCAACGATCATTGGCGAGGAAGACGAACTGATTCAGCATGCTGATTTTATTCGGTTGGTCATGGAGAAGGCAGGAAGGGTAATCATCAACGGCGTTCCGACAGGAGTCGAGGTTTGTCCTTCGATGCACCATGGTGGCCCCTTTCCCGCGACGACCGATTCCCGTTTCACATCGGTGGGCACGGATGCGATCAAGCGCTATGTGCGGCCAGTCTGTTTTCAGAATTTTCCGGATGGATTGCTTCCGGAGGAGTTGAAGCCGACCAACCCGCTGGGGATTTGGAGGATGGTGAATAGTGAGTGGGGGAAGGGGTGAGGAAATTATTTATTTATTCCGGAAGCTGGGAAATCTGATTTTTGATGATTAATTTTTGATAGGATAATTGAATTCACAAAAATGTCGTTTACGCATGTGACGTTGCGGGTTTGGAGGGCAAATGAAGGAGGAACGACTGATTTGTAGGACTATCCCGAAACTGTCCCCTGGACCAAATGTCGGTGCGAACTATTTGCACAAAGGACGAATTGTATCTTTTGATAATATTTGATCGTCCTTGTAGAACTCCCAAATTCCTTTAAACTCATCTCTTCTGAAATTAACATTCGCTTGGTTTGCTACACCAATTTGATTTGGTGGACCATGCTCGTCATAAATGTCGCAGTGGAAGTAGTTTTTTGGATTAGTTGACAAGAATGGAGTAAATGTGATAGAATATTTATGTAATTCTCTAATGCATGATACTTCTGTACAACCCATTCCATAATATACTCTGTTGTTTGCCTGATCCTCATTGTGTCTACCTAGAACTCGACAATAGTTCAGGTCTTCAAGTTCAAATCGCGAGCAGGACAATTCCATTTTTTCAGTTCCAGGATTTAATCTGAACTGGACGAAATTTGATTTAAGCTTGTTTGTTCTGGGATTGATATTCTTATCACTGTAGACGAACCTTACGATTCTCTCCTTTTCAAAGAAGGTATTTGGTAATTTCATCCCCAAATAACTCGCCCAAGTCCGAGGTAATGACTTTAAGATCAGTAAGAATATTTTCTCCATTAATAAATTTAGGATTGATGTTAATGAGCTTTACAAAATAAGAATAATTATTCTCTCCAATTTCTAATGATAACTTCTCTTTCTTTCGATTCTCCCATTCAATAGTTATCGTTCCATGTGGATTTGGAAAAACATCCGTAACACGGTCTATGAAATCCGAAGCTAGCAGTGAGATTAATTGTTTAGCGGATTGCGCAATTCCATTTACAACCGGAGTTGCTCCGTAACAATCCCAATTGTTTTCTAAGGCAACAAAACTGTCAATCTCATCTTTGAGATACACATACTTACTTCTAAGTACTCGAATTTTATCAGAATTCATCATTTGAAAAGGCTGTTCGTTGCGAACGAATCCATTATCAGAAATAAAAAATTTTACTTGACCCATATGTTTATTGTTTTGGGAAATTCTTCTCGAACTCTTCAATCTTTGAATCTAGCCAAGCCACAATAACTTTTGCTGTGTTTAAGTCCATTAGTATCCCTGTCTGAACTTCTCTTAAGAGGTCACCATCCTTTTGATCTTTGGGCAGCCCTATTTGAACACCGCTATCATTAACTTCAATAAGTTGGCTATCTGGTAGGATTGTCCTGTCAGTGAAAAAATTAGCATTTATCATCCCATTGGCGGTAATGCCACCATACACACCAGTCGCCAAGGAGGCCTTATAGTCATACGATTTTAAATATCTAATTTTAATGTTTCTGTTTGCCATGTCGTTGTAACGTATTAATCATAAATAAGATGAGAAAGATAATACAACCTCGATTGTCAACAAAGTTTTGTCAGTTTTTGATCAAGGCTTTTATTGGGAAATCGTCAAAATTTGGACAATTTCTAGGTTTTGAAGGTTAGTTCGAACATTCATGATGTCTTGGGGCGCAGGGAAGGTTGGCTCTTTTTGCTTGCTTATGTGTCGTGCTGGGAATGGCCAGCAAACGAATATGCCAATGAGGGTTTGGTCGTAACGTTGTTGGGCGACATGGCCCGAACAATAGCACTTCCTAAGCTCAACAAATTCTGGAGGTCCCGCAAAAGATAAACAATTTCCCGAAGGGAACAGATAGAGATTATACCAAACCCAACTATCTTCGTGAGCCAGACTACGATTACCAAACATCCAAGTAGGCGATAGAAAAAAATTCGCAACGCGAGCTCAGAATCCAGAACCCCCGCCCATGTCAACCTTCACTTGCATCGACGCCCACACTTGTGGTAATCCTGTTCGCCTTGTGGTGAAAGGAGGCCCCGTATTGGAAGGAGCGACTATGAGTGAAAAGCGCCAGCACTTTTTGCGGGACTTTGATTGGATCCGCAAGGGTTTGATGTTTGAGCCTCGGGGTCATGACATGATGAGTGGGAGCATTTTGTATCCGGCATCCAATCCCGCCAATGACATGGGCGTACTTTTTATCGAGACCAGTGGTTGTCTTCCCATGTGCGGTCATGGTACGATGGGTACAGTGACCAT
>JAYVXP010000008.1:0-2839 GCA_043785125.1 Bacteroidia bacterium | reverse complement strand
CGCTGATGTAGGCTTCATAGGGCAAGCAGATCAATGTAAAAACGGCCTGCAAAATATTTTTGTAAGTCGCTCTCACCGCATTGGCTACGTGCTGACCTACTTCAACCTCCTCCGGCTTCTGCCACGTATTCCATAAAGAAATAACCACCGGTGGCACCATGATCAACGCAACGATGCACAGCGTCCAGAACCAGAATGAGGGTAAAACGGTCCAGCCCAAGATTTGTAAAAAAACCAGTGCAATCGGCACTAAGCTTCTTCGCAGGTTGTCAAATATTTTCCAGCGTGATAGTGCCGCAATTAAATTTTTTTGAAGCCTTCCCTCACTATTGGGCACAAAGGGCAAAAACCAATTCCCGATTTGCCAGTCGCCCCTGATCCACCGGTGCCGGCGGACGATATCTTCCTGATAGCGCGAAGGGTACTCTTCGTAAAACTGCACGTCGCTTGCAAACCCGCAGCGAACATAAGAACCTTCCAATAAATCGTGACTCAGAATTCTATTTTCCGGAAACCGATTGTGCAGCACCTTTTCAAAGGCATCGATGTCGTAGATCCCTTTGCCTATAAATGACCCCTCTTTGAAAACATCCTGATAAACATCAGAGGTAACGCGCGTATAGGGATCAATCCCTGCATCATTTTCGTGCATTCGTGTATAACGGGAGCGTATTGCACCTTGCAAGCTGATTGCAATTCGTGGTTGGATAATACCATATCCCTTCGTTATCCTTTGCGTTTTGCTGTCATAAACGGGTTGGTTAAGTGGATGCGCCATAATTCCCACCATTTTCCCGGCCGCTTCGCGCGGAAGTTGCGTATCGGAATCCAGTGTGATCACATATTTTACAAGAGAATAAATTTGTGATTCGCCGACGATGACCAAAAACCGATCTTTTGCACCGCCCCGGAGTAATTGGTTTAATTCGCTCAATTTCCCCCGCTTTCGTTCATAACCCATCCAGATTTTGTCCGCGGCATTCCATTGTCTGGGCCGGTGAAAAAGAAAAAATGTATCGTATTGTGGCCGTCCGTATTTCCGGTTAAGTTCCTCTATGTCTTTTTGTACCCCATTAATGAGGGCCTGATCTCCCGGCATGGTTTGCTGCTCCGCATCCTGAAAGTCTGTCAAGAGTGCAAAAATAAGATGGGGATCCCGGTTGGAGAGAAACCGAACTTCCAGATCCTCAATCAATTTTTCTGCCTGCTGCGAATTGACAATGATCGTGGGCACAACTACCATTGTTTCGTACTGACTGGGAATCCCAGACGAGAAATCCATCTTTGGAAGAGGAGAAGGTTTTACCAACAACGTGGTAATCCAATTGACTATGGCAAACGCAAAATGACTTGCACCCAGTAAGGAGAGGATCATCACTGTTGCCAGTAAATAAGATTGCGCCCCGTCATAGTGTGCCTTGAAAATTAAACCGGTGCTTACACCCAGTGTAATAAGTATTGCCGCTACCACGTAAATCCCATACACATTACGGCTTACAATTTTTCGTAACACTTCTGGCGCAGATAAGTGAACGTTTGCCAACTTTCTGGTGAGGGCTACACCTTCGCCCAACAAGTAATATCCAATATGCGCCTTACGTTTGTCCAGTTTATCCTGCGTGAGACTCTTACTTGCCAGCTGAAGGGCGATCCGTGCTACATCATTTTCGGATATTTTACTTTGCTTGGCAATTCCTTCGACCAGGTGGCGGTAATGATCACGCGTATCAAAATTCATGGCAGCATAAATACCTTCAGGGTCTTCACGCAGCGTTTGTTCTACCACACTCATCGTCTCCACAAATTCCCGCCAATCCATTTTTGATAAGAATCGCAAGCTGTTGATACTGTTGCTCATTGAAACCTGGTCCGCCGTCTGCTTTTGATTTTCCGCGAGCACAAGCGAATTAATGGTAAATCCCGATTCAGACAAGTGCTGTTCAATCCAGGTGAGTACGAATGTCAGGTTGGGCCCCTTCCATTGGAGCTTGCGTGTGAGTTCGGCAACGAAAGCGCTGACCATGGGTGGCGCAGATCTGGCCATGTCAGCAATCACCAATACCAGGTTCTTGGGGTTTTTTTCTGAAGTTGCTATGATCAAGTCTGCCCAGTGGTGCGCCAGATCCGCGTCTATCCGGTCAATGCCAATTCTTGCTGCTACACGTCGGAGATTTTCAAGTAAAGCAAGGCGAATCATGATGGGGATTGCCCACAATTCTCCCAGGGTGAGGTGTCTTACTTCCTGATAATCCGTGATAAACCTGCTTAGTCTTTGCATATCCACATGTCCATCACTGTGGGAAATGATTTGGATGGCAATGTCATACACACGTGGAAATCCTGCCGAGGGACCACTGCGAAGTTTGGGTAATCCTTTACTATATCCCTTGGGTAGATAGCGCTTGGCAGTGCGAATCTGTTCTTCGATCAGGTAAAAGTTATCGAGGAGCCATTCTCCAGCAGGCATCACTGGCGTTTTTTTCCTTACCGCTGTTTGCAAAAGCGCGGTAACGCGAAACAATATCTCCTCATTGTCGGCCAGCCTCTTTAACAACTGTTCTGGCGCATGACCAGAACTCAAGTGATGTGAATGGGCAAGTAGTCCGGCATGGTGCCCCATTTGATCGGTATTGAAGAGTGCCGACCTTAATGGTGGTTTTTCATTTACATCCTTTCGGGTAAAACTGTCTTTTTGAAAGTATTGACGTAAGGGGGATAATAATTCGCCTAAGGCGTTTGTTTTCACCTTCATAAACTACGCCTTTTATTACAAAACAGGAAACACCATGCATTCTCCCATTGAATGGTGCAAAGATGAGGGTATTTTCCATGGCCAGCA
>JAYVXP010000007.1:0-9325 GCA_043785125.1 Bacteroidia bacterium | reverse complement strand
GGGAACGCAGGGTGTAATAGGCGTTGGCATTTACCTCCAGTTCGACCATGATTTTGCTATCGGATAAAGAACGCTCTCGCAGGGCTTTCAGCAGGTAGGCTGACTTTTCGGCATTGCTTTCGATCAGAGAATCGTGGATAGATTTGAAGTCCTTTTCGGAAAGTTGTTTGATTATATTCTTGAGTTTGGCCATGCACAGACGGTTAGAGACCTAAAAGTTACAAAAATTATAAAATAGTGCAAGAAAACCTTCATCAAGTCATTTTGACCAGTTCAAGGTCATTTTTACCACTTCACTATTCTGGACGGCTTTTTGAGACCTCCTTTGAAAATCAACTTCTATGGACGCTTTTTCCCAAATGATCATTGAGGCCGTGAGCAAGGTGAAGAATGCTGTGGTCAAAATTGACGTATTTAAAACGGTTCAGGGCAAACTGAAACCTGTCGGCTCGGGCTCCGGTTTTATCTTTTCTTCGGACGGTCTGGTGTTTACCAACCATCATGTTGTGCAAGGCGCCGAAAAGATTATGGTCTCTTTGCTCAATGAAAATGAAATCGAAGCATCGCTGGTGGGCCAGGATCCCGATACCGACCTGGCTATATTGAAAATTGATGCAAGTGGTTATACGGTGGCGCGACTTGGGGATGCGCAACAGCTTCAAATCGGGCAGTTTGTCATTGCCATCGGAAACCCGATAGGCTACCAACATACTGTTACCACCGGGGTTGTCAGCGCTCTGGGCCGGACGATGCGCACTCAATCGGGAATGACGGTTGATAACGTGATCCAATCAGATGCCGCATTGAACCCGGGAAATTCCGGCGGGCCGATGATTACCACCGACGGTGAAGTTATTGGTGTTAACACCGCCGTGATTTCGGGAGCGCAGGGTCTTAGTTTTTCGGTGGACATCAATACCGCCAAGGAAGTGGCCAGGCAACTGATCAAGAACGGAAAAGTATTCAAGGCCTATCTCGGCTTTATGCTGCAGGAGGTGGATATCAATCCTAAAATCCTCCGACATTATCATTTGCCCAATCAAAAAGGATTGTTCATAGTCAACATAGAACCCAATTCACCAGCCGCTTTGTCGCAGGTGAAAGAAGGTGACATGATTGTCTCTTTCCACGGCAAGCCGGTAAATTCTTTGCTGGAATTATTTAAAGAACTGACCCAGAAAGACATTTTGACCATGGTTGACATCTCGGTGGTAAGGCACTCGGAGTTGTTGAGTTTTGGGATATTCCCGATGGAGCGCATTCGGTAAAGATCAGGGCATCCTCCCTTCCCCTAACCCAGGTATTAAGGCCAGGGTTAGGGGTCAACCATTTATATAAAAACCCATTGGACGATCAATTGCATTCTTATTTTTGCGCTACTAAAATCCCTATTCCATGAGAAAGCTTATTTGGTTGTTACTGATTTTTGTCCCGCTTTTGACATTTTCACAAGGCATCCGCTGGTCGAAGGACGGCAATGCTTATTATCGGGTTGAATCGGGCGAAATTGCACAGTTTGCCTTACCGTCCGGCACCAAGGCCATTTTGGTTTCAAAGCCCGACCTTACACCAGCAGGACAGACGACACCCCTGGATGTTCGCAATTTCACTTTCTCGGATGATCAAAGTCAACTGCTCCTTTTCACCAACACGGTAAAAGTATGGAGGATAAACAGTCGTGGGGATTATTGGGTACTCAATCTAAAAACCAAATCCCTGCAACGCCTCGGTAAGGACCGGCCGGTGTCAACGCTGATGTTTGCCAAAATTTCTCCCGATGGAAAAAAGGCCGCTTATGTGAGCGAGCAGAATCTATACCTCGAAGACCTTGCTACTGGAACAGCAAAGGCACTTACCACCGATGGAACACGCCGATTTATTAACGGCACCTTTGATTGGGCTTACGAAGAAGAACTCTCCTGCCGCGATGGGTTTCAATGGAGTCCCGACAGCCGGCATATTTCTTACTGGAATATCGATGCGACCCAGATTGCCGACTTTTACATGATCAACAATACCGACTCAACCTATTCCAAAATTGTACCGGTGGAATATCCTGTGATGGGCCAAACTCCATCACCTGCAAAGATCGGAGTCATTGATATTGAGACCGGCAAAACAATTTGGCTGGCCATTCCTGGCGATCCGAAGCAACACTATCTGCCTCGGATGGAATGGAATTCGGCAACCGATATCCTCGTGCAGCAACTAAATCGAAAACAGAATGAGAGTATAATTTTTAGCTGCAATCCCGCCACCGGGGAAGCCAAACCCATTCAAGCAGAGAAAGATGACGCCTGGGTCGATGTGTTTGCCTTTTCAGGAAATACGTATGCCGTGGACTTCCGTCATGAGTTTGTGTGGCTGAACAATAAAAAAGAGTTCTTGTGGCTGAGCGAAAAAGACGGCTGGGCCCATCTTTATAGAATGGCCAAAGACGGCACCAAAGAAATCCTGATCACGCAAGGAAATTTTGATGTGATTGATTTTATCTCACTGGATGAAAAATCAAATTTGGTTTATTTTCTGGCCTCGCCGACCAACGCAACACAACGGTATCTCTACAAAACCAAACTGGATGGAAAAGGCAAACTGGAATTGGTTTCTCCTGCGGATCAGCAAGGAAGTCACGACTATAACATCTCCCCCAACGGAAAATATGCCCGGCATGTATTTTCCAACACCCACACCAAACCGGTAAACGAACTGATTGATCTGGCCACGAACAAAGCGCTGAACGAAAAAGAAGGTATCCCAGCCAAACTAGCCACTGCACAGACCGATACCAAGGTGGAGTTTTTCAAAATCAAAACCGAGGAAGGCGTAGAGATGGATGGATGGATGGTCAAGCCAAAAGATTTTGACCCCAACAAAAAATATCCTCTGGTATTTTATGTTTACACCGAGCCCGCTGCACAAACCGTTCGCGATTCATACGGTACCGGAACCAATCATCTCTTTCAGGGTGACATGGCGGCCGAGGGTTACTTGTATGTGTCGTTGGATGGACGAGGCACCCCGGCACCAAAAGGACGGGCGTGGCGCAAATCGATCTACCGCAAGATTGGTCAGATCAATATTAAAGATCAGGCATTGGCCACCAAAGAAATTCTGAAATGGCCTTATGTTGATGCCGAACGCGTAGCTGTATGGGGATGGAGCGGCGGCGGGTCTGCTACCCTCAACCTGATGTTTCAATATCCCGACATTTATAAAACCGGTATCGCCATTGCGGCCGTCGCCAATCTTTTGACCTATGACAACATTTACGAAGAACGTTATATGGGATTGCCCCAAGAGAACCTGCAGAATATTCTTGATGGTTCGCCGATCACACACGCCAAGAACTTAAAAGGAAATCTGCTTTATATCCATGGAACGGGTGACGACAATGTGCACTACAATAATTCCGAGATGCTGGTGAATGAGCTGGTGAAATACAACAAGCAATTCCAGTATATGGCATATCCAAACCGGACCCATAGTATCTCTGAAGGCGAAGGCACAAGCGAACATCTTTCAACGCTCTACACGGATTTCATGAGAAAGTATTGTCCCCCCGGGGCAAGAGAGCGGTCATTGAAGATTAGTAAATAAGACAGAAGAAGTAACAGGAAAAGCTTAGCTAAGTCGCAAGGGTTTACTTCAATCAGCTCTTAAAGGATTGGAAGCGAAAAGCAAATTCGTTATCTTGGATGAGATTGGAGTCTATCTGCCGAAATGCGTTTGCAGTCATAGAGCACACAATGACAAGTAAATAAATTGTAACATGGCAACGTTTCTAAACACAACAGGGGTTTCTTATCACTTAGAAGAACTTATAAAAGGGACAAAGGACAGACTAATACTTATCAGTCCTTACTTACAATTCACTGACAGAATTAAGGAACATCTTAGTTACCTAAATATTCAAAAGCGTGACATCCGTATTGTTTACAGAGAAAATAAACTTCAACTAGAAGAAAACAATTGGTTAGAAAGTCAAACTGGTATCCGGACAAGTCTCTGCAAAAACCTTCATGCCAAATGAGATGGAATGAGTATGGAGACCCGGACTACAAGGAGAAATTTTGCCACTTTAGCGGAGAGCACTCTAATGGAGACACTTCCGTTCGACAACCAATTTTAAAAAAGAATTGGAAAAAGGCCAAAGAGAAATACGGACTCTAAAATAGATCGGTGTAAATCCTGCCGCTCAACCTCAAAAGCAAAGTTAAGTAAACAGCATGCATTTCAAGGTATTCAACAGGAAGCGTGACACCACTACCCATTAAATATGTATTCTAAATACTGGCAGATTATTCGGGATGACTCCAAAAAGACATTTGAAATCTGTGGTCAGGACTCCAATACCAATTTTTTTACCAATGGAATTCATGGAATGCAAAAAGCAGGCATGAATGTAAGCTGCATGACACCTCCTGTGACGGGCAAGTACTCCAGCAAAGACGTAATAAAAATTATTGGTTACACCAAAGAGGATGGATTGCAGGAAAGACTTCTGCATGACTACAGCCTAATCACGAGGAAGCTGTTTGGTCACTGGGAGGAGTAAACCACCCCCTTCCTTAAGCGGTTTCAACAAACCGACATAAAACAAAATCATACCGGAAAAAATCATGACAAAAATATTTCATTACAAACTTTCATTCACATTAAGTTGCCTGCTCTCCACGGCTTCAATTCAGTTTCCAATAGGCCGCCCTATGCCGTTGGGACTGATCCGTAAAAAATTGTGAAATTCAGAATTCAAAAGAACCGGGAGAATTTAATACTTAAAGCGGCTATTTCACCGAATAGCGCGACCTCAAAAGCTGGAGCATATAAATATTGATGTCCCATTGATTGGCAACAGGCTGTTGGCTGAACGGCAGGGTTTGCATATAATCTGCTGGCCCGAATTCGGTCAGGAAGGTCAGCCGTGTAGCACCCGCCTTGATTTTATTTTCAACAACCTTGTCCCACCAGCCTAGGTGTGCGTCCACCGCGGATTTCCATTCGGGAGCGCGCGGATCATTTACTTGCGGACCTTCTGCATGGCCAACCCGCGCATGAATATGGTCGGTTCTTTTTAATGCCATGTCAATGGTTTCGGTCTGATCATTAAGGAGTGACTCATGAACATTACACCAATGCGAAATATCCAGTGTGAGACGGAGGTCCGGAATTTTTTCCAGAAAAGTTTTGGCAACCGGTGCAGAATATAAAATCCGGCCGCGGTGCGTTTCGTTGTAAATTGGAATGTGGGTCTCCTGACTAATCTTGATCGTCAAGTCAATAAACGATTTATTTTGGTCGAAGGAATAATGGTCACGCCCAGCATGACAATTGATGTACATGGGCCTCGCCGCCGCGGCATCCCGTAAATTCTTTTCGAAATTCCTGAAATGAGTTGAATAGTCGGTTACGCCCCAAACCCCCACCAGAAAAGCATAGTCCAATTGATGGGCTTTCTGCGCATTAAAAAGTTCTGTCTGCTCCAGCTCTGCGGTGGGCCAGCCCACTTCTATTCCGTCGTAGCCCGCTTGTTTTGCCTTGGCACAAAACTGGTCGCTGGTTCCCGCAAAGCCCCAGTTAGTAGCCATGATCTTGATGGAAAAATTCGGGGGTACGGTTAGGGCATTTTTCATTTTAGCTTGTGTTGGTTCCGGTGCCCACAATAATGCGGCACCGGCGGTGACTGAAGATTTGATAAACGTTCTGCGATCGACGGACATGATTAAATCTTACACTAAAGCCGTATCTCATTTTGCGGCTGAATGACTGACGCAAAGTAGTTAAATTCTTTCAGTTGTTTGTCCGAATTCTATTACAAAGGCCAGCGCGAATGCGCCCCGGATGGATAATTCAAGAGGAGTTCCAGTCATGGAAATAAAAAAAAGTATTTTTTGAAACATTGCATCTATAATTTCGATCTTTGAAAAATGATAACATACCGAATGAATGAAGAAACCCTTAACATTTTCAATTGCTATTACTAAGAAAATATGAAATGGATATTTGCATTTGTGCTCTCCGCTTTCATCGTGTGGCCTTCCTTCGGCCAGCCAAACAAAATTGTCGGTAATTGGGAAGGCAAACTAACCGGCACCAACCTAAGACTGATTTTTCACATCACAGAAAGAGAAGGGCAGTTCAATACCAAAATGGACAGCCCCGATCAGGGAGCCAGCGGGATACCCTTTGACAAAACCGTATTCAGTGATGGCAAGCTCGTGATCAACCTCACTGCTGCCGCCGCGTATTATGAAGGAATTCTCGGTGACGATGGGGCCGTCCGGGGCAAATGGAATCAACGTGGAGCTTCTATCATTCTTGATTTGATCAGAAAAGAAGAAAACGAAAAGCCAGAGGTCAAGCCGCAAACACCACAGCCTCCCTATTCTTATCAAAGCGAAGACATTGAGTACGACAACATCGAAAAAAGTATTCATTTCGGGGCAACATTCACTTACCCCAAGGGTGAGGGAACCTTTCCCGTTGCAATCCTCATCACGGGAAGCGGTGGCCAGGATCGCGATGAAACGCTAGGAGCACACAAACCTTTTGCAGTGATTGCCGATTATCTAACGAAAAATGGAATTGCTGTGCTCCGTGTTGACGATCGCGGCATGGGCAAAACAACTGGAGATACAAAAACCGCAACGAGCGTTGATTTCGCCAAAGATGTTGAGTCTGCCCTGGCCTACCTTAAAACCAGGAAGGAAATCAATGTCAGAAAGATTGGCTTGATCGGTCATAGTGAAGGTGGAGTGATTGGACCTATGGTTGCGTCGCGCAACAAAGACATTGCCTTCGTGGTTTTACTTGCGGGCCCTGGCATACCGATTGCTGACTTGATGGTAGGACAATCAGAAGCTATTCTGCGCACAGGAGATCTTTCAGAGGTTGCATTAAAGTCATATTTGTCGCTTTACAAAAAAATGATTGTCGCCATCCCAAAGGCGCCTTCTGAAGAGGAGGCAAGCAAATCAGCAACGAAAATTTTTTCAGATTGGCAAAAAGTAAGCAGTTCGGATATTGTGAAGGCCACGACCGGTGTTGCCGATTCCATCGCTGCCAGGAAATTCGTTGAAAGATTTGTTGGCCAGCTTTACAGTCCGTGGTTCCGGTTTTTTCTTCAATACAATCCTCAACCCACCCTTCAAAAACTGAATAGTCCTGTGCTGGCCTTGAATGGCGAAAAAGATGTGCAGGTAATTGCGAAAAGCAATTTGGCAGGAATTGCTGCCTCCTTAAAGAAAAACAAGAAAAATAATATCCAGGAGTTGCCCGGGTTAAATCATTTGTTTCAAACTTGTAAGACATGCAGCCCAAATGAATATTTTAGTCTGGAAGAAACTTTTTCACCGAAGGCGCTGGAGGTCATGACAGGATGGCTTAAGAAAGTTGTGAAGTAGCATCTGATGCAGCAAAGAAATTAGCAGGACTTGCCAAACCAGTCACTGGGGGTTCCTGGACCCCCATAACTACTTGACTTTGAATAAGAAATTTTACGAATTATTTCATTGACAAAAAACGCATTCGACGACTATGTCAGACATCAGGTCACTTGCGGCATAGAAGATTAGCCATTTGTTGTTCTTGGACTGAATAATTCATTTTTGGCGATTCATCGGAATAATGAATCATTTCAGTAACTACATTTACTATTTTTTCTATCAAAACAGCCCGCTTATCGTCCATTAATTCCAGTCCAGAGTTGAGCAAAGCAATCTTCAACTCGGTCCGATGATCCGCTGAAATGTTCTCCATGATTTCAACTCTTCCTTAACCAGCATTTTACAATGGGCACGCACCATATATTTGATGCACAACTTCACCCTTAAATTCCCGATTTGGTTTGTATAATGGGTAAGGTGGGGACATTAACCCGCTAAAGCATTACACATTGATTGATATATCTTACATATATCACTTGTCCCCGGAGATGTGCGGATATTTTTCCACAAATCATTTTGTGGTCCACTTCAAACGATGCATTTACGTTGGCACGAAATTTTCGGTTGGTTCAGCCTACAGTTTATTTCTGTCTTACAATCGTATTCACCTAAAATAAATGAAAATGAACTCCTCAAGAAAAATTAAATTACTGGCATTGTCATTATTGTTATTTGCAGTCGGGTGCAAAAAAAATAATGATCCGGGCCCAACTCCTACGGTGAGCTCTACCAGTCCGGAGGCCAGCGCTGTCAATGTAGCACGAAACACGCTCGTTACTGCATCATTTAGTGCTGCAATGAGTCCGGCAACCATCACTGCCACTACCTTTACATTATCGAATGGAACAACTGCAGTTGCAGGTGCGGTGTCTTACACAGGAACGACTGCGACATTTACACCGACAGCTTTGTTGGATGCCAGCACTGTATATACAGCTACCGTAACTACGGGTGCAAAGGCCTCATCCGGTAGCGCACTTGCTGCTAACAAGATATGGAGCTTCACCACTGTTGGTTTACCTGTTGCCAGTTCAACTGATCCCCTCAACAATGCGACAGGTGTTGCACTAAATAAAGTTGTTGCAATCACATTCAGCGGAGCGATGGATCCCTTGACAATTACTTCATCCACATTCATGTTAAAGCAAGGCACAACTGCAATAGCTGGTGCGGTTGCTTATTCTGGAACAACGGCTACATTCACGGCTACAAATTCACTTGCGGCAAATACTGTTTACACGGCAACGGTGACTACCGGAGCTAAAGATGTAGCCGGTGATGCGATCGCTGCCAATAAAGTTTGGAGTTTCACATCTGTCGGTTTGCCTGAGGTAAGCTCAACTGACCCGCTTGACAATACAGTTAACGTAGCTCAAAATAAAGTTGTTTCTATAACCTTCAGCAAGGCAATGGATCCTTTAACAATCACATCTTCCACATTTACTTTTAAGCAAGGGACAACGGCAATAGCTGGTGCAGTTGCTTATTCAGGAGCAACGGCAACGTTTACACCTGCAAATAATTTATCTGCCGGCATGATTTATACCGCAACCGTGACTACCGGGGCTAAAGATATAGCCGGTGATGCGATAGCCGCAAACAAAGTTTGGAGTTTCACAACGGTCGGTTTGCCTGAGGTAACTGCAACTAATCCGCTTAACAATGCTACCGGTGTAGCGCGAAATAAGATCGTTTCTTTAACCTTTAGTAAGGCGATGAATGCTTCAACAATCACGTCCTCGACATTCACTTTAAAACAAGGCACAGCGGCAATAGCGGGTGCAGTTGCTTATTCGGGAACAACGGCAACGTTTACGCCTACAAACATTTTATCTGCCAGCACTACTTATATTGCAACGGTAACAACGGATGCAAAAGACCTG
>JAYVXP010000006.1:0-9331 GCA_043785125.1 Bacteroidia bacterium | reverse complement strand
TGGCGGGAAGATGTTCGAGTTTCATCCCGGGGTTACGGGCGATGACTTGCTGCTGTAAATGAAAACAGAACTGTGAATAAGCGTAGCCCGGCTGATAGGCTGCTTTATATTCTTCCCACAGCAATTTTTTTGTTACGCCAACGCGTTTCAGTTCAGTAATAAAGTAATCCAGCTTTAGGCTCAGATGCTCAAACCTGGGATCTTTGTAGGCTGGATTACCGGCATGGAATTTACTTTCCAGAGCAGGATCCTCTAGTGCTAAAAGTTCGGCAACAGGAAGCAAGCCCGTGGAAAGCTTGATCAGATACGACTTAACCGTGTTCTTGCTGACGCCCAGACTACGGGCGATGCTTTTGATGGAGTGGCCTTGCTCATGCAGGCGCAATAACTGTTTGATCTGACGTATGCTCCGGTATATCGTTGATTCCATCCTGTTTAGAGGGGTCAACATGCTCCGGTACACGCTTTCATTAATTTACAGGGGGTCAGCATCCGCCGGAATGTCACAAACTCTTCAAAAGAACAGTCTGCAAAAACCATAACTAACGAACCGTTAGTGGGGGGTCAACATGGTCCGGAATATCCACCGGATGAATCCCATGTTGATTACAAAACATAAGACGCAGTGGAGACATTAGTCATGAAGACAAAGCTGGGAGTTAAGAATAAATTAATTGAAACTGGAGTCATCAGGATTTCCGGACAAAATTAAACTTCACTCTCAACGCTTGCGCAGGGTCCCGAGGCGGAGACCTTGCGAAGACAGAAGGATACAATTCCTCCAGTAATTGTCAGGTTGTCATTCAATAAGGGAAAGCCCAAGAAGTATATTTGTGAACCTATTTCAATAACAAAATCTTTTTCACAAAGAATCAAATTTGGAATCGAATTGAAGTCGTCATCCGCTATTATAACTGCATAGTCCCAGTTATCAGGATTGTCGCCAGACACAAGTAGTTTTTGAAAATCGGCCTTACTATATTCTTTCTTTAGAATAATAGTCTTACTGTCCTTGTCAACAAACTTTAACACCGTGTGAGTGGAATTGTCACATTTGTAAACATGATTATTGGTTATCAGATATTTTGCAACGCGAAACCCTGTTCCACTTGCAATTTTAGTTTTTCCGTTATAATGTTCAATACAGCATATCGATTGATGACTAATCTTCCATTTATCTCTCAAATCCATTTGAAATCATCAGTTATACACGCCCTTTATTGTATGAACTCCATTCTGAACATCAACATCCAAGTTTTTACCAATAAACTGCGTTAGATCAACTCCTCCGAATGAAACTCCGCCACCGAAGCTAACACCAGGGCTCATGGTTATTCCATTGACATGTATGGTTACTTTGGGCGCCACCATTCCGTTTTGAACTGCAAACAAATCATCAAAATGTACTCTCATATTTTTTGGGTTAATTATTCAAAACTTAAGTCGCGAGCAAACCAAATATTATCCCGCTTTTACTAAGGATTTTGCGGCGGCGGCATTTGAAGTAATTGCTGCGGAAATTGTATCTGCATGCTTTCAACGAAGGCGATGCCAAGGTGATTCTCCACGACCTTCACAGCCATTGATTGCGAAAACGTATGCATGAAAGAGTGATGCACCGTAAGAATTAAATCTTGCAGCTCGTTATCCGCCTCCATGTCAACTATGGAAAGGCCAATCTCTTTGCATTTTTCTGTTGAAATATGACGCGCATGCGACTTGTTCATTCTATGATCGCTGAATTCTTTGAGAATCTTCTTCGCCTTGGCGGCATTGCCAGCACACATGTTTCTTGTCAGCCATTCTTCGGCAAGTTTCTCAGACCAATCAATCGCATTTTGGCATGTGCCCAAAAATGTTGGATGATACTTTGAGATAATAACCTGCCAAAGTGGTGCTGAATTCGGATTAGTTTTGATGTCCTTTTTCGCTTGTTCAAACTCGTCCAGCACACCCTGACAAGGAACCCCACCAATTTGAGGATCAATGGGACCGAGATTGGATTGCTTCCCCATCATGATTTCCTTGCACGCCAGCGCGATCATAGTTCCTGCGGACATGGATATCTGTGGAATAATTGCCCTTATATCTTCGCCAAACATGGAATGAAGGTAGTCCACAATGCTTTCAGTAGCTGCAAGGTCGCCACCCGGTGTATGAAGGATTAAGTCAAGGCCCTTGGTTCTATCCAATTTGTGGATAGTGACCATCAACGCATTCTTGTCCTTATCATTTACGATGGCATCAGCTTGTTGTGGTTTTTGGAGCCATCCGGAGTAATAGGCAATCGTATTGCGCCCGGTCTTTTGCTGGATTTCGGCCAGATATTTCCGCCTTACAATATCTAAGGCATTTGGCTTCCCATTCTGGATATGTCCCTGAATTTCCTCAAGTACTTCCTTCCAATTTGGCATTTCAGGAATTCATAAGATATGATGTGTCCGGAGAGGCAATACTGGGAGTATCTCTATATAAAGAGAACTTCACAAAATAATCCCCTTGTGAACCCCATTGCGGGTTTGACACCGGGAGCGGGTTGGTTGGCCTCGCCCCCGTCTTCAAAATCCTACCGTAGTCCTTAGAAAAGGACTTCTTTGGTGATTTATTAGAGATTTTGGGCATTTTTATAAGTTTTTAATGAACAAATTTATTGAAGTTATTATTCTAAACAAGAGCTCTTGGGTGGGTTGAGCCCCGCTTTCTCCAGGTCGGCTTTTCTTTGCAAAGCCCAAGGCTCCTTCTTGGTCAATGCCTCTTTGTATTTAGCAACTTCGGTAGGAGCTAAATAATGATATTCATAATTCCAGCCGCTTTGTGAGACATTCCAGAACAGTACAATAACGACAATACCGAACCAGACTGTAACGGCGGCCCTGCCGATAATCATTACTACGACAATCATTAGTGATTGAGCCAGCGCGAAGTCCGTTAAAATGGCGTCGTTGGAAGGACGCTGTCATTATTAATCAGGCAGCCTTGCAAGAGTTGCATATCCCCGCTGAAAAAGCTCTTGGATTGGCATTGGAAGGAGAAATGACGCACGAAAAAAGAACGGTGATTGGCGTGGTAAAAGATTTCAGCATTGCTTCACTACGGACTCGCATACAACCTCTCGTCATAATGGGATCGGTCCGCGACCCCGAAGTAATGTACGTTAAACTTGCCGGCAACAATTTTTCAGATGCCATCAGCTCCCTTGAAAAGACGTGGAAACAGAACTTTACATCCGTCCCCTTTAGTCGCTGGTTTCTAAACGAAGAATTTGAACAACTCTATCATCAGGAGCGTAACATGGGTACTTTGTTCGGATACTTTGCAGCGCTGGGTGTTATAATTGGGTGCCTAGGGCTATTTGGATTAGCTTCATTTACGGTTGAACAGCGAACCAAAGAGATCGGGATCAGGAAAGTTTTGGGAGCTACGGGAACTCAAATTCTTCTACTCATTACTTACCGCTTTGTAAGGTTGATTCTGATTTCCCTGTTAATAGGGATACCCCTGTCAGTATATCTGATGAATAACTGGCTGTCGCAATTTGCTTACCAGGCATCGATCGGTTGGTTTGTATTTGCCGGATCGGCACTGTTGTTGTTAGCCCTCACGTGTGTCACCGTT
This sequence comes from Bacteroidia bacterium, assembly GCA_043785125.1. Taxonomy (GTDB): domain Bacteria; phylum Bacteroidota; class Bacteroidia; order Cytophagales; family Cyclobacteriaceae; genus ELB16-189. The sequence continues at coordinate 5,716 of JAYVXP010000006.1, read as the reverse complement.
GGAATCGAGTCGATGCAGGCTGCGTTAAAAAACCCTGTCGAAGCAATCCGGCATGAGTGATGTAGGGCCTGTTCATTCAGGAGGGCTTGGTAAATGAGGCACGAATGCCAAGCCCGACCAGTGGGCCCGTCGGTCTACGCTGTACGTTCACGAAAGATAAAACGAAAAACTAACAATTATACCCGCCATGACTTATAATGTTGGCGCTCGTACCTTTATAATCCACTCTTATTAAGAAACTCAATTATTTTGTCCGTGTATTCGTCCCCATACTCATTTTTTCTAAAAACATTCATTCCACCCAAATGGTCGCCATTGAATTCAATAATTGTCACTCTGTTTGTTTTGGCAAATTCGTTTGCGTCCTCAGTCATTGTTGTTTTGTCGTTGCTGGCGCAAAAAATCAGTGTCGGTGTTTTCTGCTTGAGTCTAGTAATCGGTTTTGCACCTTGAGGAAGTAAAGTAGTCTCTCCTTTATTAACTTTAATTCTGTTTACTACTTTTTGTGGGTCGTTATAAAATCCTTCTGCTATTGAAAAGTCCACTTTTTCTTTTCTCCATAAACTCACATGAGTCCCCATGGACATTGAATAAAGTCCAATCTTGTCCGTGGGGTATTTCTCTCGGGTCGCTTTGATTACTGAATCTAGGTCCAAGCCAAATTCTGTATAAAAAAGAAAGTCCTTGTTTATCGCAAAGTCCGAACTCTTTCCGAATCCTCTGTAGTCAAACGCAATAACTCTCAGTCCTTTACTTACAAATGCCTTTGCTTGCCAAATTAAATAACTCATGTTTCCTGCATCTGTCCCAACTAGGATTATTGTCCTGTCGGACTTTACTGAGTCGGGGAGTCCGTATTCCCAAACATTGATTGTGAAATTGTCGGTCGTCTTGACTTGATACTCCGAATATTTCAATCCTCTCATGTCCGGTGTCCATTTGTATTCTCTCTCTGGCTTGATTGCATTTGCTGTGGTCGTCAGTCCCAACAGCATAAATAAAAGAGTCTTTTTCATATGTCTTTTGTTCGTTAGTCCAATTTGTCCAAAGGTATGAGCGCCAACTAGCGGCCATATATTACCTGTTACCCATACATCCTATATCACTTTGCCAACGTGCATTTAGCCCCTGGAAATGCTGCTTTTGTGCACCGTCTTCAGAGGTCAAGTATCCAGCGGTCTCCTGATCTGGTCAAATCCTCTTCTCGTAACATGGGTGTAAATTTCAGTCATCCGGCTTGAACTGCGCCAACAGGCCTTGAATATACCTCAAATCTGTACCATGTTCAAGAAAATGCCTCGCGAAACCGTGCAGGAGATTATGAAGGGTAGGATGAGCCCCCTGAGTGTCTTGATAAGCAAATAAATCCGTGGCACTCCCGCGGGGGTTATTTGGAAATACGATGACTTACTCATTAACGACGGTAGTGACGCAAGTCTTTCCTTTGAACAAAAGATCCATGATCCAACCGGTGGCCGCTTTGCAATCAGACGCAATCTACTTGACTACTGCGAGCTAGACACACAGGCAATGGTGAAGATATTGGAAAGGTTGGAAAAGAATGAAGCTTAAGCCTACTAAATCGGAATCCCTAATTTCAGTATCTCGCTTCTCTTGATTCGTGTTTTTCCAGCAAACTTGTAAATCCGCAAATGCCCGTTCGCGTGTTGCCGATAAATCCAGGTGCGACTAAACCCAAACTCCAATGCTACATCTTTGAAAGACAGATATGGGTCGTAAAGCCTCTCGTCAAGCAAGCGATTGACTATTCCTTCGACAATTTGCTCCATTGTTTTTTCTTGAGTGACGTGCCGATCCTCGACTGCCCTTCTAGGCAGGGATGCAAATTTTCCATTGACGCTTTTGGGTTTGGTCATAACATGTTAAAAGGTTTAAAATAATGGAAAAAGAAAACGGTCTCTTTCGAACCCGTTCTTGCCTTCATTACTGAGGCCTGAGAAAACAATTTTATTTCAAACTTGATTGCATCGACGGATTCATTCTTCCGGATTCTCAAGAGGAATGTCGTGACTGGCTCACACTAAACTGACATAAATGGCACTTCGAGTATAGGATAAATCATTATTTTATTTACATTTATGATGAATATCGTCAGAGCATGAAAGGCACAAACATCGGAGAATTTGAAGAGCTTGTCTTGCTAACTGTTGCATCGCTGGGCAAAGACGCCGCTTATGCTGTTTCTATAAAATCCGATTTGGAAGAGAGCGCAAATAGGAAATTCAACATCAGCGCAATCCACTCATCGTTGTATCGCATGGAGGATAAAGGGCTATTGAAATCTGAATTTGGCGGCGCCACGTTGAAAAGGGGTGGCAAGAAAAAGCGATATTTTCAAGTGACCAGCACAGGCCTTAAGGCACTTCAGACATCGAAACAAATTAAGATGAGTCTATGGAGAAAAATTCCTCAACTTAATCTTGGAACTCAAATTAAATAGCATGGATGAACTGAAAAATCAACCGCCCCAAATCGGCCTCTGGCTACTTCATCTTATTTATAAGGCAGATCGGCTTGATGAGGTATCCGGAGACCTTTTCGAGATCTACCAAAACCGGTTAGAAACGCAGGGTAAAATCAGGGCGTCACTTCACTATCTCGCAGACGTTATTTTGTCCTTCCGTAATGTTGGGTTAGCGAAAAAAACCACTCAATTCAAAAGCAACGGGTGGATACTCCTTAGAAGCAATATCAACTTTACTTTCAGGGTAATATTCAAGAATCGTACGTATTCCGTTTTGAATATTCTCGGACTGTCTTTAGGAATGGCAGCCTTCCTTTTTATTATGCAATATGTTTCGTATGAAAAAAGTTATGACAACTTTCATACGAATAGGAAGGACCTCTACAGGATACATTACATGGCCACGAATGCCAACGGTGAGCTTGTTAAGAATTGTGCAGTTGCAGCCCCGCGGGTAGCTCCCTATATGAAGGAGAAACTGCCGGAAGTTAAAGCATTTGCACGAGTGCAGCCATGGTCAGGATTGGTGTATTCGTATAACAATAAAACGTTCCGTGAAGACGGGACAAAACTTGCTGACAACGATATCTTGAAAATATTTGACTTTCCTTTGATTGCCGGAGATCCTCGCACGGCTTTACGAGCCCCGAATTCGCTCGTAATTTCGCAGCTGATGGCTCAGAAATATTTTGGTAGCGAATCACCTCTGGGCAAAGTCATCGACATTGATGGTTATCGGTTGTACACCATTACAGGTGTAGCTAAGGATGTTCCTAATAATTCTCATATTCATTTCGACTTCTTACTATCCTATTCGACGCTAAAAGTTTGGGAGGGCGATGGAGTCGAAACCAGCTGGGATTGGTATGATTACTACAGTTATGTTCTTCTTGAACCAGGTCGAGACCCCCGCACTGTGGAGAGAAAGTTTGAACGGATATTTGATTCGGATGTTCAAGGTAAACGTAACCGAGAACTTCATGTAAAGGAAAGTTTCATTTTACAGCCCATCACGGATATTCATCTCCATTCCCATTTGAGTAAAGAACTCGAAGGGGAAGAACAGGGTGATGCCAATGCCGTATTCTTTCTGACCCTCATCGCAATTTTCATTCTTGTCATTGCCTGGATTAATTACATTAATCTGTCGACAGCAAGGTCGATGGAGCGGGCCAAAGAAGTTGGCGTGCGAAAAACGATCGGAGCATTTCGGAGACAGTTGATTCAGCAATTCATGTTAGAGTCCTTTATCATCAATTTAACAGCATTTCTTATCGCCATTGGAATTGTCGTTGTAGGAATTAATTACTTCAATCAATTAACAAACTCAAAACTTGATCTTGGCTTTCTTTCTGACCAAATCTTCTGGATGAAAATAATGATTGCCTTCCTTGCGGGGTCGATCGTTTCAGGGACTTATCCGGCCTTTGTTCTTTCGTCGTTTCAACCGATCTCTGCATTAAGAGGAAAGGGAGGCCATTATGCGTCTGGAATCTTACTGCGTCGTGCTTTGGTAGTTGTTCAATTTGCGTCTTCAGTCACATTGATAGCCGGAACAATGATTGTTTATGAACAATTGAAATATATGGATGCACAGGACCTCGGATTTGACATGACAAAAACAATTATCCTTCGAGGGCCCAATCCGACAGGCGAGGAGAAAACGCCCGTTTTTGCTTCTCACAATGAAGCCTTCAAGAACGAATTAATAGCACTATCCGGGGTCCGTTCTGTGGCGGCGAGTTCGGATGTTCCTGGAGGTGAAATTCGCTATTGGATGGCGGCCAGGAAGCTTGAAGCACCAAGGGAGGATTCCAAATTGATCTACTACTTTGATACAGACGAACATTACCTCCCAGCCTATGACATTAAACTACTAGCAGGAAGGAATTTCCATTTTGCCGATACCACTTCACTTATCCTAAATGACATAGCGGCTAAATTGATGGGGTTTGATTCGCCCGAGTCTGCGATTGATCATAAGGTAATCCTGGGCGACAAGACGTATTCGATTGCAGGAATTGTAAATGATTACAACCAAGTTTCGGTGAAGCAGGCCGTTAAGCCTCTCGCAATTCAATACAATGCAGGAGAATGGTATTTTTTTACTGTTAAGGTTGATGGAACACGCTACAACAAATTGCTTGCGACAATAAAAACGTCTTACAACACCTTCTGGCCCAAAGCACCATTTGATTATTTTTTTCTTGATGAATTTTATAATCGACAATACAGCAACGAACAGAAATTCAGCCGGGTATTTATGCTCTTTTCTGGATTTGCCATTTTTGTAGCATGTCTGGGGCTTTTTGGTTTGTCTGCTTTTAATGCTTCTCAAAAAACGAAAGAAATCGGGATACGAAAAATATTAGGAGCTGAGGTAACACATATAGTGTACATGCTTTCAAAGGAGTTCTTGGTATTAGTCCTGGTTGCCGTTGTTATTGCCATTCCTGTGATCTATTTTTCAATGAGCCGGTGGCTTGAGAATTTTGCTGGAAGGATAAGTATTGACCTTTCCGTATTCCTTGTTTCGGGGTTTTCTGTATTGCTGATGGCATTACTCACTGTAAGTTATAAGACAGTCCAAACAGCTCGATCAAATCCAATTACGGCACTTCGATACGAGTAATCGGCTTTCCGAGTTTGAAGGTATCCAGACTACATAATTTTGGAAGGGGCCTATGTGCGACCGAACCCAAATTCCATCGCTACCTCCTTGAATGATAGAAAAGGATCGAAAAGCCTTTCGTCAAGTAAGCGATTGACTTATTCCTTCGACAATTTGTTCCATTGTCTTTTCTTGAGTGAAGTTCCGATCCTCACATGCTTTACCGTGCAAGGATTCAAACCTTTGCTTACCGCTTTTGGATTTAGTCATACCATTTAGATGTGCAAATAGTGGAAAAGGAAAGGGCTCTTTCGAGCCCTTTCCTTTTCTAGTTACTAATGGCCTGACGAGATTTCAAGCAGCAAAACTTGATTATTTGCTTTCTACCAGTTTCCCGATTTCTTTCCATTGCGTGGCGATGCTTGAATCTTCAATAGTCAGAGGATTGAAATTGAAAAATTGCCCCGAAAATGCCCCGAGAAATAAAAAAACCCTGGAATCAATTGTGATTCCAAGGTTTCTGAGGTCTCGAGCGGATTCGAACCGCTGTAGGAGCTTTTGCAGAGCTCTGCCTAGCCACTCGGCCACGAGACCTTTTTAGTCATTGGTCACTTGTCATT
>JAYVXP010000005.1:0-2856 GCA_043785125.1 Bacteroidia bacterium | reverse complement strand
TGGCCCATTCTTCTGGGGAGTTTGTCGAAGATTTGAAATTGCAGCACCGGAAGCTACTTTTGAAGTTCAGCAACAATGAGGACGATAGGATAATATTTCCCTCCCAGGGTCTTTGATATATGGAAATAACGATTAATTTTGTTGGACGAAATCGAAACACTGCCGACACAGTGGGACAAATATCTAAAATCCTTCGGGTGGGAGTAGCTGTCGGGCGAAACCAACCGAGGGATTTTTTATTTCATGGCCCGACCAATTAAAAACAATGCGGATTACTTCCCGCATGATGCAGACATGAGAAACGATCCACGCATAAAAGCACTTCGTAGAAAGTTTGGAATAGAGGGTTACGGAACCTATGCGATGCTTCTTGAATTTATTACCGACTCTGAGTATTTTGAACTCAAAAACACTTCACTTTCTTTGGAGTTAATCGCGGGGGATTTCGACATTGACCCGCTAAAACTGGAGGAAATTTTACGATATTGTTTTCAGTTAGACCTATTTCAACTTGATTCAAAGACAAATATAATCTCCTGTAAAAGTCTCGATAACCGCCTTGAACCGCTATTATCGAAGCGAAAACGCGACAGAATTGAGTTACCGACAGCGATAACCCCACAAAACGGAGTTATCGACAGCGAAAGTACACAGAGTAAAGTAAAGGAAAGTAAAGTAAAGGAAAGTAAAGGAACTATAGATAACTCACTCGTTTTTGATTTGAAGTCCAACCCAAAAGGTCTGTCAGTTGTCGTGAAGGAATCTGGTCTGATTGCTGTTCGCATTCATCAACAAAGTTTTGAGAAGTACATGGATGGAACATTTGCCCAAGATTGGGAGCAACAGAAAATGACGATCAAACCCATACCGCCAGTTAAGAAATTCTTTGAAGCAAAGAACGGTGACATCTTCAATAATCCAGGTCACCTTTGGAGTTCATTCAAAAAAATGTGGCTTCAATCAACCGATGGACATAGCAAACCAAACCCAGGTAAACTATGACCTACTCTGATTTCGATATTCAGATTCCACAAGGCAGAATTAACGGGCAGGTCTATACCATTTGTCCGAAATGCAGCCAAGACCGAAAAAAGAAAACACAGAAATGCCTGGGGGTCAACCTTGATAAAAATATCTGGCATTGTAACCATTGTTCATGGAAGGGGAGCCTCCACAAAAAAGAATTTGTTTTACCAAAATGGGAGAACAAAACAACACTATCGGATAAGGTTGTTACCTGGTTCCTAAAAAGGAACATCAGTCAGCAGACTTTGATTGAAATGAAAATAACGGAATCAAAAGAATTCATGCCCCAAGTCAGTGCGGAAAGGAATGTGATTTGTTTTAATTACTTCCGCGATGGTCAACTGGTCAACATAAAATACCGGGATGGAGAAAAGAATTTCAAACTTTATAAGGACGCTGAATTGGTTTTTTATAACCTTGACGGCATTAAAGGAGCCGATGAAATTTATATCGTGGAAGGGGAAATGGATTGCCTTACCATGATCCACGCGGGATATAAAAATACGGTTAGCGTTCCGAATGGAGCCAACAAAGTAAACAACAATCTACAATATCTTGACAACTGTTATCAGTATTTTGATAGTGTTAAGGCTGTTTACATTCTCACCGACAACGATGAGCCCGGCGAAAAGTTAGGGCAAGAACTTGCGCGAAGAATAGGGGTTGAGAAATGTTGGCGAATTGATCTTGGAATTTACAAAGACATTAATGAAGCGTATTCAAGCACTGGGCGAGTGGAACTATCAAACCGCAAGCCGTTCCCCATCGCTGGCATTACAAGCGTTAGTGACCATTGGGAAGGACTTCTATCACTTTTAAAGAACGGATTCCCGAAAGGATGGAAGCCACGCGGAGGACTTGGAAACCTTATTCAGTTTCATCCTGGATACACCACGATCATTACAGGCATACCAGGGCATGGCAAAAGTGAAATGCTTGATCAATTACTCGTTCAACTTTGCATTGATTATAATTTACGTGGAGGGTATTTCAGCCCGGAGAACAGGCCGACAGAATTACACATCATCAAATTGATTGAAAAGATAATTGGAAAGTCAGCTTGGAAGGCTAACGAAATGGAGTTAATAAAATCCAAAGAGTTTTTAGGTGAGCGCGTTTTTTGGATTTATCCTGATGAGGGTTACGATCTTGATAACATTCTGGAGAAGGTAAGACAGGCCGTACTAAGGCACGGAATTAATTGGTTTGTCCTTGACCCGTGGAATAAGTTGGAACATCAATACAGCGAATCAGAAACGAAATATATTTCCGAAAGTCTTGATAAAATTGCTAACTTCAATCATAAGAACGGGACGCATTGTTTTATAATTGCCCATCCGACCAAAATGAAATTCAATCAACAGGAGGGACGCTATGAGATTCCTGGACTGTACGATATTTCAGGTTCTGCGAATTTCTACAACAAAGCCGACATAGGGTTAACAATTTATAAAAATAATGTATCAGAACATGAGTTTAAAAATACTCTTTACGTTCAGAAAGTGAAGTTCAAATACTGGGGCGGTAGCGGACAGATTGACTATACATGGGATTCAAACAATGGGCGCTACAACGAACAGGGGCAAGACCTTACTAACTGGATTAACTATCAACCGAAAGTCACGCTAATAGATTTTACACAACCGAAAGAAGTAGATGAACCATTACCGTTTTAAACTTTTTTGTATGAGATGGCAAAAAATGATTTTGGGATTGACTGGATGGGAGGAGCCGATAAGATTCAAGTTCAAAAGAGATTGGACGGGCTTTGAACAAGATCACGACACGGTAGCCAATACGCTCATGGATTTTAGCGAACCAACAAATAAA
>JAYVXP010000004.1:0-2857 GCA_043785125.1 Bacteroidia bacterium | reverse complement strand
TCGGCATAAAACTTTTTGAAGAGAACATTCCAATAGACAACATGACGTACGATACGGCTCTTGAATTTAACCTGGACCCCATCGTGATTGCACTCAATGGCGGTGAAGATTATGAGTTGCTTTTCACCATTCGTCAGGCTGATTTTGAAAAAGTAAAAAAACACCCGGATATTCATTTCATTGGACATACCCATGAGAATGCAAGTCAAAATGTGTTACATTCAAAACAGGGAACGGTCGTGCCAATTCAGGCGCAAGGTTGGGATCATTTTAAGAAGTGATCGGTTTTGCCGAATTCATTTCTAAATGCAGGATCACCAAGAGCACAAAGGAGGCCCGCCTGTGTGCGGTGCTTCGATGGGTAAGTACAAGTCACTACGAGAATGCCGGATAGGGAGTAATTGAAAAAATTTCTTTGTCCCTTGTGCTTGGCCGCCGAAGCACCGCGAGCAGCCGAGACCTTGCATTAATGGGGTCGTCCCGCTGGGACTTTTTCTATCTATCCAGACTATTTCTACCATATGGTCATCCCGATGGGATTGCAGAAATATCCCCATAAGTCCCGGAGGGACGACCATATGGTAGAAATAGCAAGCAACTGCATCAGAAAATCCCATAAGGACGACCTCATTGGGAAAACGAGCAGGCGTGATCATTCATTAATGGGGTTGTCCCGGTTAGACTTTCGATATTTACCTATATCTCAATCCTTGTTTTAATTTTTGAGAAAATGATTGCTTATTACTTATCAGCTAATCTTCCGGGTAAGGAATAAAAACGAAACTAGTGAATTCTCTGTCGACCACAAACAAGCAACAAAACTCTTCCGGGTCTTTGTAGGTGTTAATAAAATCTTCCTCCTTCTCTTTTCCAACAAGCTGGCGTTGGACAAATTCGTCAAGAAAGGAAGCGTAGTAATTCCATTCCAGTTCCAGGTCTTTTTTCCCCACCAGAAGCTGCCCTAGCGGAATCGTGTCTTTGGAAATGGAGAAAATAGGGTAAGCAAAGCCAGCCTTGCGGATTTGGTAGGAAGCTTCCTTGAGCGTATCAGCCACTTTCACAAAATCCTGCGAAATAGTGCCAAGATATCGTCCGTTAAGTTCGGGGTCGTTGAACATGTCGTATTGAAATCGGCCGCTAAAATAACAATAGCGTGTGAATAATGGTGGAAAATTTCCGTTTAGCAAAATCCAGTGAGGAAATTGGGTCCCTGTATCTGCCGAATCCGTTATCATCTTACTTGTCGTATTGCTTAACTTTGAAAACTACTCCCATCCGTGCCTGGATAACAAAGATCGTTCCCTGACGAATTCAACACTGGACTTTTAAAAAATCATGACCCATGAAAAACTCAAATCTCAAAATCAATCGCGCAGTCTTCCTTCAAAAATCCCTGATCGGAACAGCCGGGCTGCTGTTACCCGCCTCACTCATGGCGCAAACGGCACAAGAAAATCCTCCTCCGTTGAAAATTGAGATCGTTAAGGAATACATCACCGTCGCGCATGGGAAGATGGAACGGTTAAAAGAAATGCTGGAAAATGACAAGCAGTTGCTGCATGTCTCTTATGATTGGGGTGGGGGAGATTATGAATCGGCCATCGAAGCGGCTGGACATGTTGGTAACAAAGACATCGCTGCCTACTTACTGGGAAAAGGCGCGCGGTATAATATTTACCTTGCCTGTATGTTGGGTCATCTCGACATTGTAAAGCAAGTCCTTACTTTGAATCCGCAATTACTTAACTCAAAAGGCCCTCATGGGTTTACGATGCTGCACCACGCCAACAAAGGCGGTGAAGCATCAAAGGCCGGTGTTGATTACCTTACCTCACTTGGGGCTAAAGAAACAAAAATTGATTTCTACGCAAAGTCGTAGAATGATTTTGTGACGAACTGAAATTTAATTCTTGTCGTCATTCACTTTCTTGCTCAATCGCTCTTCCAGGATTGAATCACGAAGACTCACAAAATCAGAAAATATGAGGATAATGGTGAAATAGTAAATCATGATCTCTACCATCACCAGAACTTTGGTAGCCATGCTAATGGGGGTCACATCGTGACCACAAAAAAGGAGGTCTTGCCAGGGGAAGGATCAAAAATAAAGAGCGTATTCATGGCCGGATTGACGATTTCCCGATCGTCAAAATAGAAATTCAGTGCCCCAAGAAAAATAATCACGAGGTACTTTAACACAATATTCTTTGTGTTAAGAGAATTAAAGAAAGTGGTCAGGGAGAGCTTTATCGCCATTGATAAGGAAGAGTTTGTAGATTTGATTTGTAATAATTACAAAATTCTATTGAATCAGTCAAATGGAGAAGAATATTCCTCCCGATTCCCTTTTTAACTACAGCACGCTTGACATACAACAAGTATTTGAAAAACTGCAGAGTTCACCCGGAGGGCTTTCTGTGCAGGAAGTGGAAAAGCGGATTCAGAAAGAGGGCCCCAACCAATTAGAAGGGGCACAGAAAAGAGGATTGTTCGTGGAGTTCCTCGGCCATTTCAAAAGTCCGCTGGTCATTATTCTTCTTTTTGCTTCAGCGGTTTCTTTTGCCCTGGGCGACATCACCAATGCCATCATCATCACTTGCATCGTCCTGGTCAGCGCGATCCTTGATTTCTTTGAGGAGAAGGGAGCCCATGATGCGGCGCGGAAACTCAAGGATTCGGTCAAAAACAAAGTGCAGGCTATCCGTGATGGAAAAGAAACGGAGATCAATTCAGAGGATCTTTGCCCCGGCGACATCGTCCTGCTCAACGCCGGTAAAATTGTCCCGGCCGACGGAAGAATTTTTGAAGCCAAAGATTTTTTTGTCAATCAATCGGCCCTGACGGGGGAATCGTTTCC
>JAYVXP010000003.1:0-2871 GCA_043785125.1 Bacteroidia bacterium | reverse complement strand
GGGCTTCAGATCACTTGAATTCAAATACAGTGTTCTCACCAGGGCTGTATCTCCGGGTGAATACTTCGATTGATTAAAAAATAAATCAAGTTTATTCCGGTGGTACTTTTTATTATAAGTATCGATGCGTTGGTGCAGTTGTGAAATCGGATTTCCGGGATCAAGAATTACAAAAGCGCTGGTAAGCGTCAGGGCGACAATGGAAAGTGCAATCTTTTTCATAAACTACCAAAAAGGAGGTTTTATGGTGGTGCTGTATCGATAAGGTAGTCTGCAACTCGTAGCAATGGTGTCAATTGGAGGTAAGAAATAAGGAACGGCACTTTGATCAATAAACAACGATTGCGTCTTGATAGCCGACGCTGCAAAAATCCCTGCCACAGGCATGGCACCTGGGGACACGGCTTGAATATTTCCCGTTGTTGCAGGTGGCGGCGTCTGAAAAAGATCGCTTCCCTGGCCTTCCTGCGCCACTACTTTTTTCCAAAAATCATACACTGCTTGTGAAACACTCATTTGTTGTACTTCGATATAGTACTTATCAAATAAATACCTTCTGTTTGCCTGGATAAAATCCACCCTGAATTGGGAGACCCTATTATTATTGATAAATTTTTTATCGGAAAGTAAGGGTGCATTATTGAACTGAGTGACCCAACAATAGCAACAAGTACAACGACTCAACTGTGTAATGCCCGAACGGCTCCCGACATAGCCACTGCATGGAGCCGGATCTGGTATGATGACGATGCCCATTCTTGTCGCGATGGCAAGAGTCCTTAATTCAGGATAAGTCCTGATTTCAAATGTACCGGTCCAGCGCCATCTGACCAATCCGTTTTGTTCGGGCAATATATCAGCGTCAACCAAAATATTGAAACCGTTTGATGTGTTGGAAAAGTTGATGTCATTTCCAAATTCTCGCTGTTCAAATTGATACTGTAAACTTGTTATGTTTCCCACAGCAACCAACTTCTCTGGATTGGATTGGTATTGCTGGCCTTCCGCGGTAGTGATATGAATATAATATGATTTCCCAACGGCTCCCTTAATGGAAGTGGTCTGATAATTTCCAGGAGAAACTTCACTCAATGTTTCTTCCGTACCCTGATCATCAAAAATCACAACCCGAGCACCTTGAACCCAGTTGGTTTTGTCAAGTTGATCATCAAGGGCTAGTGTCTTAAAGAGTTTTACTGTGTATGGTCCTGGCTGATCCGTTATCATTCCTTCCACCATCAAAATCTGCTGATTCCCGTTTAGCTGAATATTGAACGGGTCAATGCATCCATCCAAGATCAGAAAAAAGGTAAATGTAAACCGTGTAAATTTCATTACTTAATAATTAAGCGGCTCGGTGCCCTTTTCATGTCTTACCAAAATGAAGGTTTTACATTTGAACTAAATTGATATGCAACGAGGCAGCTGTTTGCCAACGTGTCGATCGGCAAAAGCGTGTAGGGAACCATATTCCGAGTCATGACGACGGATTGCTTTTTGACTGCCGCGGCCGCAAAGACCCCCAATGCCGGTATTGTTCCGGGTGTTACATTTTGAATATTTCCCAATGTCCGTGGCGGAGGCGTTTGAAACAAGTTGCTTCCATTTTGATTTTCCTCTTCCACTTTTTTCCAGAAATCATAAACGATCTGCGAAACGCTCATCTGTTCAATTTCCAAATAGTATTTGTCAAAAAATGTTCTTCTGGTTACGGGAATAAAAGCCACATTAAAGCCCTTGACAAAATTATTGTCAATAAATCGCTTATCAGAAAGTAGCGGCGTCTGGTTGTATTGTTCAACCCAGCAATTGCAGCAAGTACAATTTCCCACTTTAGTAGTTTGGATCGCCTTAGCCGAATCAATAACATAACCACTGCAGGTTGGTGGATCGGGAATGAGAATGGGTTTGTCCAGGATGGGGCCTTGATTTGGTTTTACCTTTGTTCTGTATTCGGGATACGTTAGAACTTGATACGTTCCCGTCCAGCGCCAGCGCACCAAACCATTTTGCTCGTGTAGAATTGCTGCATCCAGGTAAATATTGAATCCATTGACCGAACTGAGCGGGTTGTTTGATGGTGGGGTTTCGTTTTGCACAAATCCATGCTCCACACTGGTCAGGTCGCCCACCGGCAAAAGTTTTTCGGGAACGGATTCATAAGAATTGCCGTCTGATGTGGTAATCCTGATGTGGTAGGTTCTTCCCACGACTCCCTGAAAAGCAGTTGTCTGGTAATGCCCTGGGGTCACTTCCTGAAGTGTTTCTTCAGCCCCCTGATCATCATAAATTGAAACGGCTGCACCCCTAACCCAGGATATATGATCCGATTGATTGTCAATGGATGAAGTAGTAAAAATCTGCACGGTGTATGGTCCGGGTTGATCGGTAATCAATCCATCCACTACCAAAGCAGGCTGACTCTTTTGCAAATGAATATTGAATGGTTCGATGCACGCACCGAATGTCAATAAAAGGAAGCTTAGGGATAGGACTAACTTCATTCTCTAAAATCTAAACCGGTAAGAAAGCGAAGGCAAAATCGTTCCAACGATAGACATTTGATATGCTTGTTGAACGCCATTTTCATTCTTCCTATAAAAAATGGTGTAAACATTCTTTCTTGCATAAACATTGTACAAGGAGAATACCCACGTACCATCAAACAATTTTTTTCGCCGATGACTTCCTTCCATTACAATAGCGAGATCCAGTCGATGATAATCCGGAACTCGATATTGATTTCGTTCGGAAAAATTAACTATGGGGATGTGATCCACCACAGAATAGGAATAAGGCACCGTAACAGGCCGACCGGTACGGTAAGTAAAATTGCTGGTCAGGAAAAATCTTTTGGACAATCCATATTTC
>JAYVXP010000002.1:0-2872 GCA_043785125.1 Bacteroidia bacterium | reverse complement strand
GGGCTTCAGATCACTTGAATTCAAATACAGTGTTCTCACCAGGGCTGTATCTCCGGGTGAATACTTCGATTGATTAAAAAATAAATCAAGTTTATTCCTGTGGTACTTTTTGTTAAAAGCATCAATGCGTTCCCGCAATTGTGCAATGGGATCCCCCGGATCAAAGACTACAAATGCACTGGCAGACAAGACAATGAATATGGAAAGTGTGAGTTTTTTCATGACTACCAAAAAGGAGGTTTGACGGTGGAACTGTAGGGATAGGTAACTTTGCAACTCAGGGCAATGGTATCAATGGGCGGCAAAGCGTAATAATTAAATGAGCTCCTGTCGATGGTAACAGAACGCGTTTTTATTGCTGAGGCGGCAAAAACTCCGGTTACGGCAGGAGCCCCGGGAGAAATCGCCTGAATGTTACCCGTTGTAGCAGGGGCGGGTGTCTGGAACAGATTGCTTCCGAGCCTTTCCTGGACTTCCACTTTTTTCCAGAAATTATATACCGATTGCGAAACACTCATTTGCTCTACCTCCAGATAATACTTATCAAATAAATACCTTCGATTTGCCTGAACAAATGCGATTTTAAATTTGGATACCAGGTTGTCATTGCTAAATTTTTTGTCTGAAAGTAAAGGCACCTGACTGTATTGGGTAACCCAGCAATAGCAGCACGTGCATTCACCCACTTGCTGAATACTTGAGCCGCTACGGACATACCCACTGCACGGCACGGGATCAGGGACGATGAGAATACTCGTGGGCGTGGATATCGCTTTGATCTTCAATTCCGGATAGGCTCTGATCTCAAATGTACCCGTCCAGCGCCATCGTACCAATCCATTTTGTTCTGGCAGAATATCTGCATTCAGAAATATATTGTATCCATTTGTGGTGTTGGAAAGGTTAATGTCCGCACCAAATTCTTTTTGTTCAAAGTCAGCCTCCAGGTTTGATATGTCGCCCACCGCAATCATTTTCTCCGGAATTGATTCATAGACCAAGCCTTCTTTGGTGGTAATCCTTATGTGGTAAGTTTTTCCTACAGCACCCTGAGTGGAGACACTCTGATAATTGCCGGGAATCACTTCCTTCAGTTCTTCTTCACCACCCTGATCATCAAAAATTGAAACCTGAGCACCCTGGACCCACTGGACATTATCGTATAAACCGGTAAGCTGGAGTGTCTTAAAGAGTTTCACTGTATAAGGTCCTGGCTGATCCGTAATCATTCCATCCACCATCATCACTTGTTGACTGCTTGTAAGTTGTATGTCAAAAGGCTCCACGCATGCATCCAACAGCAAAAAGAGGATCAGTATCCACTGCGCTGGTCCCATTATTAAAGAGGTGGATATATTCACCGTCATCTGTTTCCTACCAAAATGAAGGCTTTATATTTGAACTGTTTGTGTATTCAAAGCAACTGTTTTTAACTGAGTCAATCAGCGGAAGTTGGTAAGGCACTTCTGCAGGAGTCATGACGATAGACTGACGTTTGATCGCAGATGCCGAAAAAACTCCCAATGCCGGTATCGCGCCCGCTGTGACATTCTGGATATTTCCTGCCGACTGTGCTGGGGGTGTCTGAAACAGGCTGCTCCCGGTTTGATTTTCCTGTTCTGCTTTTTTCCAGAAATCGTATACCACAGGTGAAACGCTCATCTGCTGAACTTCCAAATAATACTTTTCATAAAATGTTCTTCGGTTTACCGGGATAAAAGCGATGTTGAAAAGGTTGATGGAATCATTGTTTATGAATTGCCTATCCGAAACCATTGGTGTCACGTTGTATTGTTCGACCCAGCAATCACAGCAAGTGCATGGTCCCACCAGATCAATCTGGGTCGGATCGTAGGGATCCACTTTATAACCGCTGCATGGGGGAGGGTCAGGAATGAGCGTGGGCTTATCGGTGTTGGCCCCCTGGTGAGATTTGACTTTCAGTCTTTGTTCTGGATAAGTATGCACCTTGTAAGTTCCGGTCCAACGCCAGCGAACCAGTCCGTTTTGCTCCGGGAGTATTTTTGAATTCAGGTACACATTAAATCCATTTGCCAAAGTGAAGGGGCTATCGGATGGCGGACTTTCGTTTAATTGAAATGAAGGAGGTGATTCAATAGTCAGGTTACCGACGGGCAGGAGTGTTTCAGCACTCGATTGATAGGAATTACCCTCAGAGGTGGTAATTGTGATGTGGTAGGTTCTTCCCATCATCCCATGAATAACGGAAGTCTGGTAATGTCCTGGCGTTACCTCCTGCAGTTTTTCTTCGGCGCCCTGATCATCATAAATCGTAACCACCGCCTCCTTAATCCATGGAATATCCGCTCCGGCATCATCCAATGCCAAGGTGGAATAGAGCAAAACGGTGTAGGGCCCTGGTTCATTCGTAATCAGCCCATTTACTACCATTGCGCCGGGACTACTTTGCAAATGGACATTGAATGGTTGGATGCAGCCACCAAGAATCAAAACAATCAGGATGCGATGTCGGCTTAAATTCATTCTCTAAAATCTGAATCGGTAAGAGAGCGACGGCAAAATCGTTCCCACAATAGACATTTGATATGCTTGCTGAATCCCATTTTCATTCTTCTTATAGAAAATAGTGTAGACATTTTTTCTGGCATAAACATTATACAAAGAAAATACCCACGTACCGTCCAGCAACTTCTTTCTCCGGTGCCTTCCTTCCATTACGATGGCGAGGTCCAATCTATGATAGTCCGGTACCCTGTATTGATTCCGTTCTGAAAAATTAAAAATAGGAACATGATCCACCACAGAATAGGAATAAGGCACCGTAACAGGCCGACCGGTACGGTAAGTAAAATTGCTGGTCAGGAAAAATCTTTTGGACAATCCATATTTC
>JAYVXP010000001.1:0-116746 GCA_043785125.1 Bacteroidia bacterium | reverse complement strand
ACTCGCACCTGGTCACGCAGATCATCGAAGACAAGGCGCCGCTTTTTGAAAAAGCTTCCATCGACGAATTTTATATCGACGCCACCGGCCTCGACCGCTTCTTTGGCACCTACACGTGGGCGAAAGAACTGCGACAGGCGATCATCAAAGAAAGTGGATTGCCGATCTCCATGGCGCTGTCGGTCAATAAGCTGGTGTCCAAAGTCGCCACCAACGAATTCAAACCCAACGCTGAACGTCAGATTCCCGTTGGCGAGGAAAAAGATTTTTTCGCTCCCCTGGCGGTTGAAAAACTTCCGATGGTGGGCAAACAAACCGCCTCCTTTCTTTACGACATGGGCGTGCGTACGGTCGCCACACTCCGCGATATGCCGATGAAGTTTTTGTACAGCGCCTTTGGCAAAAATGGACTCAGTCTGTGGAACAAAGCGCATGCACTGGATGACAGTCCGGTTGTTTCATTCCGCGAACAAAAATCCATTTCCACTGAATGCACCTTCGACAGCGACACCATTGATGTGAAAAAACTGAAATCCATCCTCATCGCCATGATCGAGAAGGTGGCCTTTCAACTGCGGGAACAAAAAAAACTGGCTTCATGTGTTACCGTAAAGATCCGGTATTCCAACTTCGACACGGAGACCAGACAAATTCATATCCCCTACACTTCTTCCGATCACCTGCTGCTCCGAACGGTACTTGAGCTATTTGAAAAATTGTACAACCGCCGGATGCTGCTCCGCCTGGTGGGAGTACGCCTGAGCGGACTGGTCAACGGCAACCACCAGATCAGTCTCTTTGACGACACCGAAGAAAGCATCAACCTCTACGAAGCGATTGACAAGATCAAACACAAATACGGTTCAGAGAAACTCATGCGGGCGGTGACGCTGGATGTGAATAAACGGGTCAAAATGGAGATGAATATGTTTAAGGGGTAAAAGCGATAAGATGATAATTTGAGAAGCAAAGAATCAAGAAGAGAGATAAAAATAATTGTATTTTTAAAGGACAAACCAAAGTAATTCCAAAGAAACAAGACCATGAATCAATTTGGCGGTGATTGGACTAAGAAGAAAATCGAAATACTAGTAGATTATGCAAAGGCATATCTGACAATCATGAAGGATCGTCCGTACTTTAAGCTGATGTATTTCGATGGTTTTGCAGGATCCGGTTTCATAATTAACGACAAAAAGGTTGATATTGAAATGACGGTTGGTGCAGCCAGAAGAATTATTGAAATTGCTGAACCCCGACCTTTCGACACCTACTATTTTGTAGAAAAAGATCCAATACATTTCAAACTACTTGAGGAGAATACTAAGACTCTTTTTCCAAAAAAGAAAATTCATGCTGTATGTGAGGACTGCAACAAGAAACTTGTCGATTTGGCAAATTTTCTAAGAGACCCAAAAAATAAACAATACAGGACACTTGCGTATATTGACCCATGTGGAATGCAGGTTGAATGGCGTTCCATCGAAAGTCTAAGGGGGCTTCCAATTGATATGTGGGTATTGGTCCCCACCGGCTTAGGAGTGAACAGGCTTTTGAAAAGAAATGGGCAAATATCAGATGCATGGGTAGAAAGATTGGAGATTTTCCTTGGACTGACTAGGGAAGAAATTGAAAAAAACTTTTATAAGAAAACTGAATCCCTCTTCCCGGAAATTACTTTTGTTCAAAAAGTAGAAGATACAGTTGAGAAATCCGCCAAACTATATCGAAGTAGATTAAAAGAAGTCTTTGACTTTGTTTCAAAACCATACGCTCTCAAGAACTCAACAAATTCCATCATGTACCATTTATTTCTAACTTCGAACAATGAGACTGGAGTCAAAATTGGAAACGACATCGTAAAAAAATTTAATCAATAATATGGCCGAATCAAGTATCGAATGGACTGAAATGACCTGGAACCCCACCACGGGTTGCACGAAAATATCCGCCGGATGTAAATTCTGTTATGCCGAGGTCATGGCGCGCAGATTGAAGGCCATGGGGCTTGATAAATATAAAACTGGATTTAAGCTGGCCATCCACGAGGATGCAATGGATATCCCTTATACCTGGAAAGGATCAAGAATTGTTTTCGTCAATTCCATGAGCGACCTCTTTCATAAAGAAGTGCCGCTGGAATTTATCAAGAAAGTGTTTAAGGTCATGAATGAAAACCCTCAGCACACTTTTCAGGTTCTAACCAAGCGCTCCGATGTTGTTTTGAAATATGACAAAGAATTGAACTGGACTCCCAACATCTGGATGGGTGTATCGGTAGAGGATGAGCTGGTGCTGAACCGAATCGATGATCTCCGGAAAACCTCTGCCCTGGTAAAGTTCCTCTCCTGCGAGCCGCTTATCGGTCCTTTGGGAAAATTGGAATTGGCTAACCTGGATTGGGTCATTGTAGGCGGTGAGTCCGGACGGAAACCAAGGCCTATGGATCTGCGGTGGGTATTGGATATCAAAAGCCAATGCAAAAAAAATAATGTGGCATTCTTCTTTAAACAATGGGGAGGAACCAACAAAAAGAAAACCGGAAGACTTCTGAACGGTCGTACCTACGATGAAATGCCCAGGACAAAAAGGAAAAGGAGTAACACAGCCATCAACAATCAGACGACGGCCTAGCCAGTCGCCAGAATCCAGAATCAATACCTACACCAATGGCAAACCTAGTCTATGTATCTCAACTGCCATACGAGTTTCAGTTTCAAATACGGCACCCTGTCGCAGGAAGATCTTTTCAAAGAAGCGAGACGGTGCGGGGTAAAAAAACTGATGCTGACCGAAATCAACAACACCAGCTCCTACATCGAGATGCTACGGATCTGCCGGGAAAACAAAGCAGAATATGAATTGGAAATCGCGCTGGGGATTGAATTCCGAAGGGGAAGTAAACTCTTATACATCGCCCTGGCCCGCGACAACAAGGGTTTTGAAGTCATCAACCGCTTCCTCTCCTACCACAATACAGAAAACATCCCACTCCCCGACCGCGCTCCGGAACTGGAACAAACCTTTATCATTTACCCTTCCTTCAACGCGCCGGAATTACTTTGCGGGAATGAATTCGTCGGTATCCGCATCCACGAACTCACCTACCTACGCGAGACGCTTCGGCAGACAAGCCACCCTGCACGTCATTTCCAACCTGAAAAATTACTTGCCTGGCATCCCGTCACCTTTGGATTGCCCAAGACCGACTACAACATCCACCGCCTCCTGCGCGCCATCGACAACAATACCCTGCTGAGTAAACTGCCGCCCCACGAGCAGGCTCACCCCAATGAAATAATGATGCCGGAACAGGAACTCCGGTCGCATTACCGCAACCACCCTCATCTCCTTCACAATGCGCAGGACGTACTTGAACAATGTCACATTGACTTTACCCTGGGAACCGACAAAAACAAAAAAACATTTACCGGCAGTGAAGCCGACGACTGGGATTTACTCGTCAGCCGCAGTGGGGATGGGTTTGCCAACCGCTACGATTCCTCCAACGCCGTGATGCGCGAGCGGTATAACCGCGAACTGGAGATCATCCGCCAAAAAAATTTCATTTCCTACTATCTCATCACCCACGACGTTATTCAGTTTGCCCAACACAGCGGTTTTGATTATGTCGGGCGCGGCAGCGGAGCGAACAGCATGATCGCCTTCTGTTTGCAGATCACAAACGTGGACCCGATCGAACTGGATCTGTATTTTGAGCGCTTCCTCAACCCCGAGCGCACTTCGCCACCCGATTTTGACGTGGATTTTTCGTGGAAGGACCGCGACACCATCACGCAATATATTTTCGACAAACATGGAAAAGACCACGTCTCCTTGTTGGGCACCCACACCACATATCAATCGCGGTCTATTTTGCGCGAACTGGGAAAAGTCTTTGGCCTTCCCAAAGAGGAAATTGACAACCTCGTCGACTATCCCAAACAACACCGCGACCGCGATCACATCACCCAACTGATTTTCAATTATGCCAACCGCATGCACGAAATGCCCGCAAACATTTCCATCCATGCCGGCGGAGTGTTGATCACGGAGAAGCCCATTTACGCATACACCGCCACAGACCTTCCGCCCAAGGGTTTTCCGGTTTCTCATTTTGAAATGCACAGCGCGGAGGACATGGGAATTTACAAACTGGACATCCTGAGCCAGCGGGGACTGGGGCATCTGAAAGAAACCGTTAGCCTGGTTGAAAAAAATAAAGCCATAACCGTAGACGTCCATCGCTTTGATGAGTTCAAAAAAGACGAGAAGATCAAGAAACTGATCAGCGGTGGGAAAACGATGGGTTGCTTTTACGTCGAATCTCCTGCGATGAGAATGCTGCTGGGCAAGCTGCGCTGCGAGGATTACCTCACGTTGGTGGCAGCGAGTTCGATCATCCGGCCCGGCGTGGCCAGATCGGGTATGATGCGCGCCTACATCGAACGGTTTCACCTGACGCACCAAGGAAAAAAGCATGAATCGATTCATCCCAGGATGGACGAGTTGATGGCCGAAACATTTGGCGTGATGGTGTACCAGGAAGATGTGATCAAGGTGGCTCACCATTTTGCGGGACTCACGTTGTCGGAGGCCGATATTTTACGCCGGGGGATGTCGGGAAAATTCCGGTCGCGAAAAGAATTTGAACGCGTGCACGAACAGTTCTTTAAAAATTGTAAGGAAAGGAATTATGCCGATGCCGTGAGTCAGCGCGTCTGGTATGAGATTGAAAGTTTTTCAGGATACTCTTTTTCGAAGGGCCATTCCGCCAGTTATGCCGTAGAAAGTTATCAGAGCTTATATCTCAAAGCACACTACCCATTGGAATTTATGGTGGGCGTTATCAATAACTTTGGCGGGTTTTATAAAACCGAATTTTATTTTCATGAAGCACGGATGAACGGAGCTATGTTGGAGGCGCCTTGCGTGAACCACAGCGAACACCTCACCTCCATCGCCGGGGTGATGATCTATGTCGGGTTTATTCATTTGAAAAGTCTGGAAACGCAGGTAGCGCAGAACATTGCCCCGGATCGTGAAAAGAACGGCCCGTATAAAAGCCTTCACCATTTTCTGACGCGGATCAGACTCGGTCTGGAGCAAATCCGCATTCTGATCCGCATCGGTGCCTTTCGCTTTACGGGCAAAACCAAGCAGCAGTTGCTGTGGGAAGCGATGTTGTATTTCAGCGAACGCAAAGCCAATCAGCTTCCCTCCTCCGATCATCTCTTTCAGACCGAACCAAAAGAATATCCGTTGCCTCACCTGGAACGCCATTCCCTCGAGGACGCCTTTGATGAAATCGAGTTGCTTGGATTTTCACTCTTTGATCCGTTTAGATTACTTCCGGGCGAATCGCGCGGCGACACAGTGGCCCGGGAGCTTATGCAAAAACTCGGTAAACGCGTGAGTGTGGTGGGTTATGTCGTGACCACCAAAGACACCCGCACGCTGGACGGCAAGCCCATGCACTTCGGAACATTTTACGATCACCAGGGAGAAGTGTTTGACACCGTCCATTTCCCCAACATCGCTTTTAAATATCCCTTTCGGGGCCGCGGGTTCTATTTAATCAGAGGGAAAGTCGTGGAGGATTTTGGGGTGGGAATGATCGAGGTGGATTTTATGGAGAAGTTGCCGATGGTGAATTTGAGGGAGAAGGAGGAGGTCAATGTTGACCGGTCCGGCGCAGCGATAACTTTGTAATTTTCACGCAAAGGGCGCAAAAGAGAAGCGCGAAGGGCGCAAAGCTTCAACTGGAAGAAACCCAGTTGTTCTTTGCGCATTAACTTTGCGTGAACTGTATTCTGTATTCGCCTTCCTTACTGAAACACCCGGACATAATCCACCACCATCCGTTGCGGAAAAACTGTCGTGGCATCCGGCGGTCCGGCCCATCCGCCACCGACTGCCACATTAAAAATAAAAAAGAATCCGCTTCTCAATTCACTTAATGCATTCGGAGTGATGTCAATAATGTGGTACTGAACATCATCGATATACCACTTAATGGAAGTGCTGTTCCAAACAATGGAGTACACATGAAACTCATCTCCAAGAATGTGACCATCCTGCAAACCTTTATGACCGCCATAAGAAACATGCTTCCCGGTACTGTCCGCCCAATGAGCCGTGCCATAGACCACACTGTCTCTTCCACCACCGCAAATCGTTTCCATAATATCAATCTCACCACACTGGGGCCAACCTACCGTAGAAAAAGAAGAGCCCAGCATCCACAACGCAGGAAACAGACCTTGTCCTTTTGGAACGACGGCCCGGATATCAACCCGTCCAAACTGAAATGCTTTTTTACCTTGTGTGGTTAGCCGGGAGGAGGAATAAATTTTGTCCGCTATTTTTTCCACTTTGGCTTTGATGATCAGGTATCCGTCCTGGACCGATGTATTCTCCTCTTTATAATATTCGAGCTCATCGTTGAACGGTCCGGTCTCATAATTCCAATCCGATGTATTGAGATGGCCGTCATTAAATTCGTCCTGCCAGACAAGCGTCATCCCTGAATAGCTTTCCGGTGTGGTATATCCCGCTGAGGAAATCGGGGGTTCATTGACCTGAATAATAATCCCCACCGTTTTGTCAATGGAGGCATTGTCAACAGAATAGGCAACTATTCTGGCGCTGTAAGTTCCCGAGGTAAGATAGGTATGGGTTATTATTCCACTGGGTGAGTCAGCCGGCGCATCCAGACCCTCACCAAAATAAAAAGTAAATTTAACCGCATTGTCAGCCGTGGCCTGAAAAGATACCAAACCCGAACCATCGGCAGCAATTGTTTTTTCCACGACCAGGTTACCGAGGCTTACCTTTGTTTCATTCTTCTTGCAACCGGAAAAAACCACGACCCAGCACAAAAGAGAGAACAGAACGAAGCAGGCTTTCATGGGGACGATAATTTGAATATAAGGTAGACAAAATTTACGGCATTGAAAACCACGATTGTGTGTAAGGTTACTCCCTTAGAAAAATTCCCTGGCGCCCCTTAGCGCCCTTGCATCTCTGCGGTGAAATATGTATTCAAATTGCTCAGCTTCGCAAAATCGTCTTTTAGTTTATCGTATAAAGATTCAACCATTTCAAAAACCAGCTGATAATGCTGTGCTGCTTTTTCGTCTGGGTTAAATTGTTTTCCGCTTGTTCGTTGAAAATCAGCCTCCACCCCCAATGCCTGAAACCCGACCAGCGCCGCACCCAACGCGGAAGCGTCATTTTGTGAATCGACAGTAATGGGTTTTCCCAAAATATCCGAAAGGAGTTGCACCCACGGATCGGAATGCACAAAGCCGCCACTGGCCACGATTCGTTCCACCGGCTGGACTACTTCCTCCAGTGCAATCATAATGCTTTTCAATCCCCAACAAATTCCTTCCAGCACCGCTCGCTTAAAGTGGGCCCGGCTGTGTTGAATGCTAATGCCGAAGAAAACGCCCCGCGCATTGGAATCGTATATCGGCGCGCGTTCGCCGAGAAGGTAGGGCAAAAAGATCAAACCTTCCGAGCTTCGAACTGAAAAAGCTTCTTCAATAAATGCAAGGCTGTCCGGTGTCGCGTGTTCAATGTTTTCCGCAAACCAGGAAAGTAAGACCGCTCCGTTATTGGTCGCGCCGCCAACGATGTACGTTTTCTCATCGAGCCGGTAATTAAAAATACGGGCGAGATCATCCTGTTGGTAGGAGGCGGTCGCCATGCGCACGGCGCCACTGGTACCAATGGTAACCGACAAATGACCAGGGTGCATCGCTCCGCATCCCAACTGAGCCAGGCACCCGTCGCTCCCACCGATGATGAAAGCAGTTTCCCTTGCCACGTTCATCTTCATTGCATGGTCGGGCGATAATCCTGAAAATTTTGTGAACGTTGAAACAAGCCTGGACAATTTCTTCTCCTCCATACCGATCGTTTCGAGGACCTCGGATGACCACTTTAATTGACGATGATCAAACAGACCGCCTCCCGAAGCAATGGAATAATCCACAACATACTCGCCAAACAATTTGGCAAATACATATTCTTTAATGGAGATGAACTTATACGCCTGTGAAAAAAGTGCAGGTTTATTTTCTTTGATCCAAAGTAACTTACACAACGGCGACATCGGATGAATTGGGGTGCCCGACAAATTGTAGATTCTTTTCCCCTGTTCTGTGGACCGCAACGCTTCCGCCTGCGGACCACTACGGGTGTCTGCCCAGATAATGAGCGGTGTCAGCGGTTTGCTTTCCCGGTCAACGGCCAGCAAACTGTGCATGGCGCAACTGAAACTAACACCCAGGAGGCCTCCTGCACCGGCCTGCTCAACGGTTTTGGCAATGACTAAAAGGACGGCCTGAAAAACTTCATCGGGGTCTTGTTCTGCGTACCCAGGGGTTGGGTAGTGTGTGGGGTAAGATTGCTGGAACTGACCCAGTAAAGCACCATCTGGCAAAACAGCCAAACCCTTGGTGCTGGTGGTGCCCACGTCGATGGCAAGAAAATAGTTTTGCAAGTGATCCGGTTAAGGACCTGAAAAATAACAAAAATTAGCGGTTAACGATTTGAAGCAGGCCTTGCTAAATGAATTTCATTGAAACTCTGTGTCTAGCAGGCAAGATGAGCCTACCGCTTCAGGAATTTGAGGGTGTTTTTGTAGTTCGTCTCCTGATTGTTGATAGCCAGCAAATAGTAACCCGACTGAAGATCCCTGACTTTGATCCTGATTTCAAAATCATCTACCACTTCCGTTTCCACTTCTACGGTATTGCCGATAATGGTATAAACGGTAAGCTTTAATTTCCTAGCCTGAGGGGTTTCCAGTTTCAGATTAAGAAAGTCTGTTGCCGGGTTAGGGAAAATCTGGGTAGTTCGAAAAGCATCTTTTTTATCCGAAAATGCAGATTCATCATGACCCATTCCAGGGGCCTGCGCTAAGCTTTTCTGGCCTATTAAAAGGGCTAAAAAGAGTACAAATATGATTTTCCCGGTTTTCAATATGAGTAAGTACGAATTAATTACTCATTAGATACAATAAACACGCCAAAAGTTTATTGCAATGAGACAAATATTCACTTTTTGTCGACTTATCCCGTCATTTTCCTGAAAGCAGCAGAAATCTGGTCGATCAGGTCAGAAGCAATCACGGAATTAGGACCTCGCTCACGGCAAGCCAGATCTCCGGAAAGTCCGTGGAGATAAACCCCAAGCATGGCTGCATCGACGGCCGGATAACCCTGCGCCAATAACCCGGTAAGGATTCCGGTCAATACATCTCCCGTTCCACCGGTGGCCATACCCGGATTGCCTGTGGCATTAAAGTATACATCTCCCCCCGGTGTCGCAATGGAAGTGTGAGCTCCTTTCAGGACAATGACCCCCTTCGTCTCCCTGGCAAGTTGTTTTTGCTTTTCAAGTCGTTCAAAATCGTCAGACCAGGGGCCAACCAGTCGCTCAAATTCTTTGGGATGCGGAGTAAGGATACTTCCTGTTGGAATATGCCCCAGCAATTCCTTTCGACTCCCGAGTATGTTCAATGCATCAGCATCGATGACCATGGGCCTGGATTGTTCCAATACTTTTGCAAAAGCATCGGCCGTTCTTGGATCTTGCCCAATACCCGGGCCGACACCTATCACGTCATAACCTTCTAACGAACCGGTTTTTGAAAACAGTTTTTCATCCGGATCAATGATCGCCATGGCTTCCGGCACGGCTGTCTGAACAATCTGATAACCCACTTGCGGAACATGCAACGTAAGCAGACCTAGCCCCGACCTCAACGCTGCTCTTGACGCCAGGATGCACGCTCCCATTTTTCCATAGCTTCCGGCAATCAATAACGCTTTTCCATAATTTCCCTTGTGGCTAAACTTTGATCTCTTTCGTATTTTTTTCTTTATCCCTTTATGAGTCAAATAAAAATAGGAGGCTGCTACATCCTGCAAAAATTTCTTACTCAGTCCAATGTCAACACAATGCCACTCCCCCACGTAAGGACTATTTTCGGGGAGCAGGAATGCCAGTTTCGGCAATTGAAAAGAGACTGTATGATCGGCTTTTACAATGGTCCCAACAGAATGTTGGTCAGCCCTTAAACCCGATGGAATATCCACCGCAATCCGAACGGCCTGCGTGCTATTGATGCATGTGATCGCCTGCGCATAAATTCCTTCTGCAGGTCGGGACAAGCCAGAACCAAAAATAGCATCGATCAAAACATCCATGTCGTGAAAGAGTCCTTGATCGTCGGTAGATGTTATTTCAAAGAGATCGACTTTACCGTTTAATCGCGAAAGGTTTTTAGCAAAGTCGGGGGTCTCTTTTCCTTCACCCCGCACAATCCACACCTTCACCTGGTAACCCCATTCCTTCAACAGCCTCGCGATACCCAGTCCATCGCCACCATTATTTCCCGTCCCGCAAACAATCCCAACTGTTTGCGTGATCACAAACCGCGGCGTGAACCAGGAGACAAATGCGAGACAAGCCCTTTCCATCAGGTCGATGGAGAGGATGGGACCGTCCTTGATGGTGTATGCATCGCAGGCTTTGATCTGAGGGGAATTGAGGATCTTGAGCATAAACGAAGGTAAGAAGGAATCGGTAATCGGCATTAGGTTATCAGTAACTCGGTGGGATCGACTGGGATTGATCTTATTTTCTAAGTATTGAGTGCAAAGACTCCAATTTCCAAACCTGATCAATCTTTATACAGCACAAAATCTTTTGCCGTAACCGTCCGTATTTTCTGAAAGTCTTTAGTCCGAATGGTTTCAAAATAGTCGACCAACACTCTCACAAGACTTGGTGAGTTGTGAATAGGAATTTACCATCCAACGAAAGGATACGCCGTGCTCCTCAATCGGAAACCCGAGGTGTTTCCCATACCATTCCTTTAGTTTTTTGGGGTCTTCTGTTTTAAAGAAAATCCCCCCAATTCCGGTAACTCTCCCTTTTTTCATTGGTTCATCGTTTTGTTTCGAACATCTTTTTCCCGCAGATCACGCAGATTGGTGCAGATCCTTTATTTCATAATCAAAGCAGGCAAAATTTATTTCTTTCTTAAAATCGCTGCACTGACCAACGCGATGAGTATTCCAACAGGAAATATTTCCACCAGGGTCATGGTAAAGCGCAAGAAAGGATTTTTATACATCTCTTTGGTTTGGTTGATTCGATCAATCACCTGTTGGATTTCAGCCGCACTCTTCCCGCCTTCCTTTGCCTTGGCGATAGCCATACTCGAATATTGATCCATAAAATCCGGCATGAATTGTTTCAAATTAATCTCCCATGAAATCGCATAAAGCAAGGACGCCACGCCGGCTATCGATATTCCTACCAGCAGCGCCCTACCAAATTTTATGTTGCCCTGGAGGTGATGATCCCGGTATGATTTAACTCCAAAAAAAATCAATGATAGGGCAATAACCATAGTGGAATAACCAATGAGTTCGCCCTTGCCTGAACTCAGTGTACCATAGTTATACATCGCCCCAGTAATAAAAATCATGGCAGAGATGATCATTCCGGAGATCAGACCGTAGATGAGGATAATTTTTTTCATAACGTTTGTGGTGTTTAAGTGAAGGTCAAAAATGCTCCTCGGTGCCATGCAAATCCTCACCCTAAAGTGTGATTTTTACAAAATCCGTCAAAAGTATTAGGGAATAAACTGCAATTCTTTGGCTTTTTGAATTGCCTGGGTCCGTCTTTTCACTTCGAGCTTCAAAAACAAATTGGACGTGTGGGTCTTTATCGTATTCAGCGAAACAAATAGCTTATCCGCAATCTCCTGATTTGAAAGTCCCCGGGAAATGAGCTCCAAAACCTCCAATTCACGCGGACTGATACCCAACTGCTTGAATTCTGCCTCATTGAAAACAAAATTTGAATTAACAAGCACGGTCTTTCTTCGCGTAAGCCGCAAACCGACCCCAACACCCAAACCGGTAAATAACAGGGCAATCGTGCCCACATAAAACTCAATCGAAAGATCCTGTACAAAGAACCGATACTCAATGATTCGCAAAAACGCTACCAGTGCGGCCAAAGAAAGTCCGTAAATCAGAATTGTTTTTTTCATGCATCAGATCGCAAGAGCAATCTATAATTATTGCTGCCCGATTTTACTTACTCCACACCATTTTATTTACCGATGACTTATGACCATTGACCCTCTTATTCAACCCGCCCATCCTTGACGGTCCAGGCTACGGTACTGAATGGCCTCTGCCAAATGCTCAATCTTGATGTCGGGTGAAGCCGCCAGATCGGCGATGGTTCTGGAAACTTTTAATATCCGATCATAGGCACGCGCCGATAATCCCAGGCGCTCCATGGCCGTCTTTAATAAGGTCCGGCCCGCATCGGTGATCTCGCAAACCTCTTTCACCATATTGGACGGCATCATGGCATTGCAATAGATGCTTTGTTGATCCTTGAATCGCTCTCCTTGTATTTGCCGTGCCTTCACTACCCTTTCTCGTACCTCTGCACTGGTTTCCGTTTTTCGTTTCGCGATCATCTCGTCAAAACTTACCGGAACCACCTCCACATGTAAGTCGATGCGGTCTAACAATGGGCCGCTGATCTTGCTCAAATAACGCTGCACCACACCGGGTCCGCATACGCATTCTTTGGCTGGATGATTGTAATATCCACAAGGGCAAGGGTTCATACTTGCTACCAACATGAAATTGGCTGGAAAGTCGATGGAAACCTTTGCCCGGGAAATGGTCACACGGCGTTCTTCCATCGGCTGGCGCATCACTTCCAAAACCGTCCGCTTAAATTCCGGAAGTTCGTCCAGAAAAAGAACGCCATTGTGTGAAAGTGAAATTTCTCCAGGTTGCGGAATTCCACCTCCCCCTACGAGGGCAACATCTGAGATCGTATGATGGGGCGATCGAAAAGGACGCGTGGTCAATAATGCGGCATCCTTTCCCAGTCTTCCGGCGACGGAATGAATTTTAGTCGTCTCGAGAGCTTCATTCAGCGAAAGAGGTGGAAGAATCGTAGGTAACCGTTTAGCCAACATGGTCTTTCCCGCTCCCGGAGGTCCAATCATAATCACATTGTGCCCTCCAGCAGCGGCAATCTCCAACGCACGTTTGATATTCTCCTGACCCTGCACGTCTTTAAAATCAGAATCATAATCATTTATCTTGCTCATAAATACATCCCGCGCATCCACCTGTAATGGCTCAATATGTTTTGTTCCTTCAAAAAAATCGATGGCCTCGCGCAACGTTTCTACCCCCAGAATGTTAAGGTTGTTCACAATGGCCGCTTCCCGTGCGTTGGCTTTGGGGAGAATAAAGCCCTTGAATTTTTCTTTCCTTGCCTGGATGGCAATGGCCAGCACGCCTTTGATGGGTCGCAGTATTCCATCCAGCGATAACTCTCCCATGATCACGTAACTTTCCAGCGCGTTGGCATTGATCTGACCCGATGCCGTAAGTATGCATAAGGCCAACGGCAAATCATAAGCCGATCCTTCCTTGCGGATGTCTGCCGGAGCGAGATTGACTACGATTTTGTTTCTCGGCATAAAATATCCGGCCGTTTTCATTGATGACTCGACACGGTGTGCGCTTTCTTTCACGGCATTGTCCGGCAGGCCGCTGAGGTGAAATTTCTGCCCCTGCGTTACATTCACCTCTACCGTGATGGTTATTGCGTCAACGCCATGCACTGCGCTTCCAAAAGTTTTCGATACCATTGTTGATCGGGATTTCCAGGATTTATGGATTGTCGGGATGAATTTTAAGAAATTCGTAGACGGATGCAACTAATTTGACAACGATAAACCTGATGAAATTTGAAAGAGGGCGTTCTGAAGATATAATCCAGTGTTCTTTGTTTAAAGTGTAAAGTTCAGGTCCAGGGTTCCAAGTTCTTCGTCCCTGATTTAAATATTGGAATTAATCCTATTTTGAATCTTACATTTGAAATAATTTGAAATCTTAAATTAAACAGCATGAGGGTATTTAAATTTGGAGGCGCCTCTGTCAGGGATGCAAAAGGAATAGAGAACGTTGCCTCCATCATCCGGTCTTATTCAACAAAGAAACTGTTGGTGGTGGTTTCTGCGATGGGCAAAACGACCGATGCCCTGGAGCAAATCGTATCCTTCTCACAATCTGGAAAAAACATCAATTCACAAATTGATCAACTGGTTCAATATCATCACGAAACTTTGCGTGCGCTATTTCCAGATAACCATGCAGTGTACAACGATTTCAAAAAAATCATTGAACAACTTCAGACCGAGGTCGCCCGTAAAGGGGATTGGGACCAAATCTACGATCAGGTCGTTTCCTTGGGGGAAATGATCTCCTCAAGAATCCTCAGCCATTATTTGATTCTCAAGGGCATGCCGGTTGAATGGATTGATGCCCGGCAATACATCAGGACGGATGACACTTTCCGCGAAGGAAAAATCAATTGGGCAGAGACGACCCTCACCCTGCAGCCACTGAAGGCGATCCTTTCTCAAAAAATAATTCTTACGCAAGGGTTCCTGGGATCAACCTTGGATGGACTAACGACTACGCTGGGTCGGGAAGGCTCCGATTTCTCAGCCGCCATTTTTGCTTCCTGTCTTGATGCCGATTCGGTCACAATCTGGAAGGATGTTCCCGGTGTAATGAATGCTGATCCGAAGCGGCTTTCTACCGCATCAGTATTTGAAGAACTTCCCTACAAGGAGGCAGCAGAAATGACGTACTATGGCGCAGCGATCATTCACCCCAAAACCATCAAGCCCCTAGCAAATAAAGGTATTCCGCTATATGTAAAAAGTTTCGTCGATCCCGCGCTACCAGGAACGGTCATTCATGAATGTAAAGTGGCCCGCATTCTTCCGCTTATTGTTTTTAAAGGGAATCAATGTCTGATTTCCTGTCAGGTAACGGACTTCTCATTCATCAATGAAAAGCAAATCGGAATTGTTCTGCAAACACTGGCTGACTTCAACATCAAAATCAATGTGATGCAGAACTCTGCGATTTCATTTTCTTTTTGTGTCGACTACCGTGAAGACAAGACCCTGAAACTGATCGATCATCTTGGAAAGCATTTTGAAGTGTTTTACAATACCGGCCTTACGCTGGTCACCATAAAAAACTACGATGCGGAATTATACCAAAAGTACCACAATGTATCCGGTGTCCTATTGGAACAATCTTCCAGGTCAACGCTTCAGGTGCTATTGAAATCTTAATTTTTCAGTTCATCACAAATCTGCAAATAAGAAATCAATCCCTCGACTGACCTGTCCAATATTTCAAACACCTTCTGAAAGTCCTGTTCATATCCGTGGTAAGGATCAGGCACATCACTTCCTTTCTCCACCGTATCAAACTCGCGCATCAGGTGAATGTTTTCTATGAAACGTGATGCACTTTCAAGCTGAAGAATTGAATGGTAATTGCTCCGATCCATGGGAATAATCAGGTCGTGGTTTTCGATATCCATGAAAGAAAGTTGTCTGCCAAGGTGATTTATCTCAATCCCATTTTTCAATGCGTTTTTGATGGTTCGCGAGTCGGGGGAGTCGCCAATGTGGTAATTTGCCGTGCCGCAGGAATCCACCTCAAATCGCTTTTCAAGCCCTTTTTCTTTGATTTTGTGATGAAAAATGGCCGCCGCCAGGGGCGAACGGCAGATGTTGCCGAGGCAAACAAATAATACTTTCATGCTCCAAATTTCCCTAAAATAAGGTTACCCAAAGTTTATTTCAAGTATGAATAATCGCATAGCACATTTTTTATTGCCTTTTGGTTAGAAAGAGCTCCCATAACGTTGGGGGCTCTTCTTTTTACCACTGCCCACTGATTCACATGATTAATTTGCTGGCCATGATTTAATGCGGCAGCTATTGCATACTGTCATTTTCGTTGGCTCAAGGAGCAGCTTGATTTCACGAAATTTCCGGATTACCTTTTCAAAAAATACCGGATATGGAATTCATCAAAGTCACAGAACAGAAAGAGCCCTTTGTTTCGCTCATTGAGCTCAATCGTCCCAAGGAATTGAATGCACTCAACAGGCAGTTGATGGAGGAGTTGCGCGACGTGTTATTGTTGCTCGACAAGAACGATCAAGTGAGGGTAATTATCCTTACCGGAAGTGAACAAGCTTTTGCTGCCGGCGCCGATATCAAACAAATGGCCGATCGCAGCGCAATCGATATGCTGGTGATTGATCAGTTTAGCACCTGGGATCAAATCCGAAAAATAAAGAAACCAATTATTGCTGCGGTCTCGGGTTTTGCATTGGGAGGAGGTTGTGAGTTGGCTATGATGTGCGACATGATCATCGCTTCTGAATCCGCCAAATTCGGTCAGCCTGAAATAAAACTCGGAACCATACCGGGTGCAGGTGGCACACAGCGAATGACCAGGGCCGTTGGGAAATCCAAAGCGATGGAACTGATCCTGACGGGAAGATTTTTATCAGCCGAAGAAGCGCATTTTTACGGATTGGTGAGTAAAGTGGTGCCGGTAGAAATGTGTTTACCGGAAGCCCTGGCGCTGGCAAAAGAAATCGCAGCGATGTCACCCATAGCAGTTCAATTGGCCAAGGAGGCCGTCAATCGCTCATTTGAAACACAACTCGATGAAGGTCTCGCCTTTGAAAGAAAGAATTTCTATCTCACGTTCGCATCCGAGGACCAGAAAGAAGGGATGAAGGCTTTTATAGAAAAAAGAAAAGCTACTTACAAGGGCAAGTAGCTTTCTTAAACAAGACTATTCAGGAGTGAAAATGAATTATCGGACGGAAACGCCGAGACCAATCGCCAAAGAATTATACCGCTGTATAGTGTAATCGCCTACCAGGTAAATTGGTCCGAATTTTAACCGAATCCCAGCCGTTAGCTTGGGGCTCCTATTATTGAATTTGATTGAAGCTGGATCAGTAATATTTACGGGAACGGCTGTATTTCCAATGTTGAAAGTTCCAGTGACATCAACATTCGTACTCACCGATCCGTAACCAACTCCTAAGTAACCAGTGAGTACTGAAACCTTTTTGGAGATTACTATCTGACCAACCCATGAGTTAAGTTTATAGGCTATTTTGCCATCGTTGCTTTCCGGTCTTCCGTCAGGATTATTAGGAGCAGCAGTGAGATCAGTAGAACCTGAAACCGAGTTATATGCAGCCAACACAGACAGATCAAACGGCAGCAGCTTTATTCCCGGAATATGTTGCTTGATATCATGCATCAATCCAAAACCCAACATTTGAATTCTACTTCCATTTTTGGTGAATTGGGGGAGGTACCTTATTTTGAGGTCGGTGTGGAAAAACAAACCAATTCCTAGCTGAATCATTGGAACCGGTACAGCGGCAAAACCAATACTCTTTTTAAGATCAAGTCCTTCTGGACCATTGAAGGTAACGCCGGTACTCGGGTAGGTGTAGGTTGTCTGGTCTTTCGGTCCAACAAAAGTAGGCGCACCCTGAGATGGATTGGTTGTATTAGCAAACACCACACCGTTGCTTAGTCCGAGACTTGCCGGATTGAAGTAATTTTCTGAGGTGGGTATAAATACTGTGCTAACCGTAACTCCTAAATCAACACCAAGCTTATTATGCGTTTTCGCCGTATGGTACCAACCACCGGTCATCCCATAAGAAGTAGCCCTGATCGCGGGGGCCGTATACGCTCCAATTAATTTGGAAGCATCCTGCTGGGCCGAGTATAAGAATTTTGAAAGATCCGTTCCGTTTTGTGCCTTCACAAAAAATGACACAAAAACCAGACTCCCCAGGAGGATTGATGACAGGCCTATTTTGTTAACTTTTTTCATATCGCTATTTCATTTTTTGTGAATAACCCGATCAAAGTACGCTAATTATTTTAAAAAAAAGAAAACCCACTGGGCGTTATTCAATTCTGCTCTCTGGCCCTTCCCCGCGCGATCGCGTCACCCATTTGGCTTTTAATTCGATTATATTTGACAAAAAAACCGCCGGTTGATACTCTATAATTTCGTAATCCGATGCTTGCAGTGTTTGTTCTGGATAGCATCTCCCTTCAATACGAAAGCCGGGGCATTTGTCACCGGTCGAAAGGGGTTATTTCAAAAACTCTCCTTGTTTTCGCAGGATAACCCGTCCCCGGTATGGATGCATTGTGCTTCGCTTGGAGAATTTGAACAAGGCCGGCCCGTTCTGGAACTCATTCGGAGCACCTTTCCCTCGACCCCGATCCTGCTTACCTTCTTTTCCCCCTCCGGCTATGAGGTACGCAAAAATTATCCGGGTGCCGATGGCGTATTTTATCTACCTCTCGACACCCCTGCCAATGCCAAACATTTTATTGAACTGACCCGACCCATTCTGGCCATTTTTGTCAAATATGAATTCTGGTTCAATTTCTCAAACGAACTCCACAAACAAAATATTCAATCCATTTCCATCTCTTGTATCTTCCGTGCTGATCAGGTTTTTTTTAAATCCTACGGGTCTTTGTTTAGAAAAATCCTATCCCATTTCAATTATTTGTTTGTTCAGAATCAGGAATCCATCAGCCTGCTCAAATCTATTGGGGTAACCAACGTCTCCCTCGCAGGAGATACCCGCTTTGATCGTGTTTATCAAATCACCCACCAGCCGGAAGAAATTATCATTGCCAAAGACTTTAAAGACGATAAAAAAGTATTCGTTATCGGCAGTTGCTGGCCGGAAGACCTGGACATCCTCGCTCCGTTTATCCACGAAAATCAGGGCAAGATCAAATTCATTCTCGCCCCCCACGAAATCAAAGAAGAGTTTCTGGTTGAAATCGAGAACGCGCTCCAGGTAAAAACCGTGCGTTATTCCAAAGCAGGAAAAAATGTAGTGGAAGCAGAACTTTTGCTGATCGATAGCATCGGATTACTGGCAAGACTTTACCGTTATGGAGAGTTTGCCTTTGTCGGCGGTGCATTCGGCAAAGGGCTTCACAATATTCTGGAGGCCGCCTGTTACGGCGTCCCCATTTTCTTTGGAAACAAGAATTATCAAAAATTTCAGGAAGCGATGGACCTCATCCTGCGCGGTGGCGCATTTGAAATTGGCAATTACCCGGAACTAAAAGCCAAATATGAAATGCTGAACAACCATCCCGAAAATTTTCTTCTCGCCTGTGAGGTCACCCGTCAGTATGTCCGGGAAAATCTGGGTGCTACCAAAAAGATTATGGATTACTGTCAGCAGCTTCTAAGCAAATGAAAGGCCTCGTAATGAAATCCACCGGGTCGTGGTATGATGTGGTTGGGGAAGACCAAAAACATTATTCCAGCAGAACAAAAGGCAGGTTACGGTTGGAGGGAATAAAAGAAACGAATCCCGTGGCCGTGGGTGATCACGTCACCTTTGAACTGGAGGGTGAAAATGGGGTGATCTCGGAAATCCTTCCTCGCAAAAACCATATCCTCCGCCAATCCGTAAAAAAAACCGGACACAGCCACATTTTAGCCGCCAATGTGGATCAGGTAGTCCTGCTGGCCACCCTTAAACATCCTCGTACTTCACGAGGTTTTATTGATCGTTTTCTGGTCAGCGCAGAATCCTTTCGCATTCCGCAAGTTCTCATCTTTAATAAAACTGACCTGCTTTCACCCGATGAGATCGAAGAGCAAGAAACCCTGCTCCTGCTATACAATCGGCTGGGCGTTTATGCCGTCAACATTTCTGCTTTAAGGGATGATCTCTTTTTTGCAAAAACCATTCTGGAAGGCAAAGTAACGCTCATGGCAGGACATTCGGGCGTAGGGAAGTCAACTCTTCTCAACCGTCTCTCGCCGGAGATCACGCAAACCGTTGGTAAAATTTCAGAATTCTCCAGCAAGGGTACTCACACCACCACCTTCGCCGAAATGTTCCAGCTTTCAGAAAACACTTTTATCATCGACACACCCGGAGTAAAGGAATGGGGACTGGTGGATATGGACCAGCAGGAAATATCTGATTACTTTCCGGAAATGCGTGACCGCCGATTACATTGCAAATTTGGTTCAAGGTGTCTTCATATTAACGAACCAAAATGTGCCATTATCGAAGCCGTTCAAAAAGACCAAATTGCAAAAAGCCGCTACGAGAGCTATCTCAGCATGGTGATGGGCGAAGACAATCGCAAATGATCTGACCCTAACCCCAGCTTTAAAGCTTGCTTTAAAGCTGGGGTTATCACGCACCATTACTCAGCATCAGCACAAAATAATTCATCGCCAGATTCCAGGATCCCACCGCAAGAGCTTTTTTCATTTCATACCGAATGCGCTTTCCCAGCGCTTTTCTCTCAAAACGATTTCGATTCAATCGGATTATTTTTTTACAAACCGTGAAAGTAGAAAGCAATTGAGGGCTTTGTGGTTTATACTGATTCCCCGACATGGATGAATCCACCCTTCTCCGTTTTACGAGGGGCTCCGGTGTATACGCATATTTGAATTCACGCGAAGACCGAATCCAGAAATCAAAATCTTCATAAGCGAGGGATTCGTCGTATCCACCCAATTTTTTCAACACACCGCTGCGCATCATCATGGTGGGGCTACAAATAAAATACCGGCCAATCAAGTCGCGATAAATATCTCCCTGGGGAATCGACGCATGGGGAAACCGGTCGGAGTGAAATCCCAGGTGGTTTCCGGATTCATCGATTAATTCGGCATCGGAAAAATGAACCCCATAATCAGTACCATGGGATGCCAATGCCATTAACCCCAGGGTAATCCGATCGGGCATCAACATATCATCGGCAGCCAGGTCAATGATGTAATCACCCTTCGCCAAGGCATATCCCTGGTTGAAGGCTTTGCAATTGCCCTGATTTTCCTTTAATGGAATAAAAACAATTTCCGGATGCTCCTTAATTGCTTCACGAATGATTTCAACACTGTGGTCCGTGCTGGCATCATCGACAACGATCAACTGGACGCGTGGATGGGTTTGAAATAAAATGGATTCAATGGATTCCTTTACAAAACGATCATGGTTGTAACAAAGACAAATAACCGTAACGAGCGGGGCTTCCATCAGTTTAATTCTTTCTCAAACGTAAACTTGTCTGAAGGGCTTCCGCTGAGACGGAGTTTAAAATCCAGCAAACTAAAATTGGGTTGACCCTCCAGGGAAGAAGTTCCCAGATCTATTAATTTAATGCCCCTTTGTTGGCTCCAGCCATAGATGCCCTCCATCAACGAAACGACAGGGCTTAGAAAATTGAGTTTTCTGGGATGTGCCAGGTAAAAATTGTACAGGATGCGCGTGGTAACCCGAATTGAAATTGAAGCAGCTGCCAGTTCCTGGTCGCGGTAGATGGCAAATAGCAGAAAGCGGTCCGGGAAAACATGGACCGTTTTCATGAGGTCTGCCAAAGTCATACTCAGGGATTGCAGTCGCTCTGCACGGCAGGCACTAATGAATTCATAGATTTCTTCCATCCGACTTATGGGTACCGTTTGAAAAACAAGGTTTTCTTTTTTTCCTTTTTTTAACTTTGGAAGTTTATCTGCGCTGATTCTATTTTCATATTTTATTTCATCTACGGCAATGATGGCGCTTATTTCTGCATGGGCAACATGATATCCCAGGTTGAACAACATTACATTCAGCAACGAAGATGAAGCAGGATCATACGCTTCGGGCGGATTCTTGATGCGTACTATCCTGACCCCTTTGTTTTTCATATCCGCTTCAACTTGATGAAGAAATTCATAGCGGTCCTTCGGTTGCAACTTTTTTGAAAATTCAACAGAACCAAACGGAGCACTGGAAGGGCTGGAGGCGATATCGTTTCTTAAATTAAAGTGAATGGCCGCCATCAGCTTTTGCGCATCTTCCCGCACAAGAAAATACGATTGCCAGCCACTAGAAGACTGCAAAAGCCGATGTTGCTCATCATTAAAAAGAAAGGATTCAAAATCGGGTTTGAATCCTTTGGCGAGCGGGCCCGTTATGAATTTTAATTCTTTCAATCCGTATCGAAATCGAGGTGTTTACCAAATTAGTTGCAGAC
Source organism: Bacteroidia bacterium (assembly GCA_043785125.1). Taxonomy (GTDB): domain Bacteria; phylum Bacteroidota; class Bacteroidia; order Cytophagales; family Cyclobacteriaceae; genus ELB16-189. Next base: position 94,728 of record JAYVXP010000001.1, on the reverse strand, counting down.
CATAAGCAGTATAAGATGTCAAGCGACTATCTCTTGATAAAAGAGGGATATCATTTTTTATCGCTTGCCATACCAGCATCCTGTCAAAAGGATCCTTATTGATAGTGACCAACCTATGAAAACTACTTACCTCGGAAAGTGATAATGGTAAAGATGAATAGTCCATTCCTTCGGCTATTTTCAAAACATCCTCAGGCGTTCTACTGCCGAGGTCAATTTTCCCTAATCCAAATTTGATGGACAACTCCCACCAGGAAACAACACTAACCATCACCTGTTCATTTACCAGAATCTGTCTCGCCTTCGGAGAAAGATTCTTCGAACTTCCAACCGACCAAAGTAACACGTGCGTATCAATGAGACACCTCATGAATTGAGTAATTCTTCATCCGACATTTCCCAGTCATCATGAAATTTAATTGTCATTTTACCATCTAAAATTCCCAGCCTTCTCTTTTTCTGCTTCTCTTCCATATAGGGTACAACTTTGAATATTTTTTTTCTCTTACGACCATAGGAAACAACATACTCCTCGCCTTTCAATATTTTCTCAATGATTTGGGCCAAATTGGACTTAAACTCTCCTACGGTAATCGTTTTCATAAATCAAAGTTAACCTTTCTTTATCAACTTGTCAACTTGTCAAGTTTTGGTTTTTACTTTCGACCAGTCTTTGATCTGCCAGTGGGCCTTTCCATTGGTGAGCTGATTTCCCTTTTCATCCGTGATATTTACTTCCGAAATCACATCGACGGATTCAGCGGTTTGCAATGGCTGTAGTACATTTTGGTCCATCCATTCCTTTGATGTCTTAAACTCTCCATAGGCATCTGTTTTTCCCTGGTAAAGGTAATTGATCTCTAATTTCCTCAGAATAATGCGGTATCGTGTTGGATCAAGACGCGTTACGAAAATGAATCCGCCTGTAACTTCAGTGAGCGTGGCCAGGGCACAGGCATGCAGGCCTTTGAGGTGATTCAAATTGAGTGTTTTGTAGGGAAGCTTTGTACGAATGTGATAATCGCCGATTTCCACGATCCGGAAGCCATGTGGCCTGTTGAACGGGACCATCCGGTTAAATCCCCAATTCAACAACCACATATAAAAAGAAGAGGTCTTGGCTTTTTCAATTAATTTGGCAGGATTTACCATGGTGTTAAGTGTTAAAGTGTTTAAGTTATAAATAATAGAAGTATGAAAAAGAAAATTATTGTGCTGGGTGCCGGCTTGGTAGGTAAAGCGATGGCCATTGACCTGGCAAAAAACTTTAATGTGACCTCAGCCGACATAAATAATGATGCACTCAATGAGGTAGTTAACCATGGTATTAGTACACTGCAGATTGATCTCTCTGAACCCGAAAGTTTGTCCGCTATCCTGCAACCCTTTGATCTTGTGGTAGGCGCGGTTCCGGGGTTTATGGGACTAAATACGGCCCGCGCCGTTATTGCTGCTGGAAAAAACATGGTCGATATTTCTTTCTTTCCGGAGGATCCCTTTCAATTGGATGAACTGGCCAAAAATAAAAACGTCACCATCGTCACCGACTGTGGTGTTGCACCTGGAATGGGTAACATTATTTTAGGTTACCATTCCTACCGTATGAAAATTGATTCTTATGAATGTCTGGTGGGCGGGCTGCCTGTAGTGCGTGAGTGGCCGTATGAATACAAAGCCGTTTTCTCGCCCATCGACGTAATCGAAGAATATATACGGCCTGCGCGTTATGTACTTAATGGGGCTGTTGTTGTGAAAGAAGCGCTCTCCGATTCTGAGCTCATTCATTTTGACGGTGTGGGTACACTCGAATCGTGGAACTCCGATGGGCTGCGTTCGCTGATCAAAACGATGCCCGGCATTCCCAACATGATTGAGAAAACGTTGCGTTACCCGGGATGCATTGAATACCTGCGGGTATTGCGTGAAAGTGGTTTTTTCTCCTATGATGAGATTGAAATCAAAGGAGTTAAAATTCGCCCCGTAGACGTGACGGCAAAGCTGCTTTTTCCGAAATGGAAATTGAAACCCGGTGAGCAAGAATTTACCGTAATGCGTATCCGCATTGTGGGGGAAGCAAATGGCAGACCAAAAAAATACGAATACAATCTACTGGACCACACAAACAAAACTACCGATACATTGTCTATGGCACGGACCACAGGTTATACCTGTACCGCGGTCGCAAATTTGGTGTTGGATGGAAAATTCTCAAGAAAGGGAATTTTCCCGCCAGAATACCTGGGAGAAGATGAAAGCAATTTTCTTTTTATCCGGAATTATCTGAGCGAAAGAGGTGTTATTTACAACGTCGAAGAGAACGGCTAATTCCAATTACTTTTATCGTTTTGAAATCACATCACTTTTCTTTTTCAACGAGCTGAGATATTCCACCAAATCCAACAATTCATTTTCCGTCATCAGCGACTGCAAATTAGAGGGCATCAGCGAACCCGTGAGTTTAGTGCGCGTTGCGATCTGGGCTGGGTCAAGTGTCTGCCGCGTATTCATATAGCGGATCTCCACCTTGTCTTCTGTTTCGGATGTGATCATCCCAAAGGCTGTCGTTCCGTCTTTCATTTTGAAACTGTAGCCTTCAAATCCAAAGGCTATCCCCTCATCCGGAAACAAAACGGAAGTGTAGATGGCCTCTTTGGATAGCTTGGATCCGATTTCACTTAAGCCAGGACCAAAGTTTACGCCCTGGCCATTTACCTGATGGCAGTTGCTGCACGTATTGGCAAAAACGGTTTTTCCGTTCTCCGCATTTCCTGTCTTATCGACCAATACGGCAATGGGAGACAAAGCAGCCCCTTCTTTGCTCCCGGGCAGCTTTAAATATTTGCCACCTTCTTCCCTCACAGCGGGGCGCCACGCCGACTGAAAAACACCGGCGGCGGCAACGTGTAAATCGGAAGGTATTTTATTTTCCCTGGCCAATAACATTAACCGGTCTTCCGATTCCCATGGGCCGCCAAAAACCCTGACGGCAAGTTTACGATTTTCAAGTGTCTGCGTGGTGTCATTCATGATTCGTTCCATCATCGCCATTGACGCTGGGTCATAAATATAAGGCCACATCGTTTTCACAATGGCCCGGATTTCATCGCTTCCTTTGGTTTTAACCACTTGTTCAACCAAGTCCATGCGACCCCAATCCAGCAGGACCTTCATCGATTCCTTTCCGACTGCACTGTCGGGCATCTGAATAATCTGTATAATTAGTTCCGGAACTCGACTTTCAAGTTTGAATCGCGACACCAGTTCAACAAACTCCAATTTACCCGTGAATTGATCTACGACTTTGTTCAGTGCCGCACGAACCGGTGCTGTCAGGTTTGCTGAAGTTGCATCCATGTGCTTAAGGGCATACAAAACTTTTTCACCTTGCGTTTGTGTTACCAGACCGGAAAGTACGGTTTGCTTGGATGGATCTTTTTGAAAGTCAAAAGCACGATAATAGCGAAGCATGTCTTGATCATTCGAAGTTTTTATGATATTGGCAAGGAAGGGCATGGCTTCTTTGCTGCGACTGCGCCAAACGATATCCTTCCCCGCTTCCGTGTTCCAATGGTTTCCCACTTTCTTCTTCCATGCAGCAAAACAGAGATCATCTTTCCCGTTCGCCCCAATTCCCAAAGCCTCCAAATACCATCGGTCTTTTCCATCGTGTTGCAAAGCCAGGTCAGCCCATCGGTTGGCGGCCTCGGGTGAATCAATCCCGCGTAAAGCGAGAATGGCTTCACGTCGGACCTGTGAAGAAGGATGATGAATTAATTGGTCGACAACAGGAAGTATGTTTTTCTTTTTGGTCCGTAAATCGCGTAAAGCGGTGATAACGATATTGGGGTCGGCATCGGCAAGCCCTTCCTCTAAATAAGTTTCGCCCTTGGGCAACCGTGCGAGCAGCCACAAAGCCTGAGCTCGCTGGAAGGGGGTTTTTGTCTTCCACAACGATAACAACGCAGACTCTGCTTTTTCGCCCATCGCAGCGATAGCGGTCCAACCCAGGTAACGTGTGGCAATGTTTGGATTCAACAAAGCCTTCATCGCTCCATCAACGGAAGTTACATCTACTTTTTCTGAATTGTATTTTGTGTTGGTTGGCGATACACGATAAATTCTACCGCGATTCAAATCACCCACCTGGTGCCCACCCACACCGGGGTCATACCAGTCTGCAACGAACAGCGATCCATCCGGGGCCACTGCCACATCAACCGGTCGGAACCATTGATCTTTTTGTCCTTCCAGAATATTCACGATGGTTGCTTTATAACCTGCTCCGTCATTTTCAACCGGGTAAGACCGAACTACGTTGTGACCTGCCTCCGCGTGCACCATCTGACCACGGAAAACTTCAGGCAGTAATGTTCCTTCATAAATGGTGATACCACAGGGCGATCCGGATCCCGTTTGCAATAAATTAGGAACTACGCCCGGATCATTCAGATGCCAGTGGCGAAGGGGGATTTCCCTTTCAAGATTGGTCCTGCGCACATTCCAACTGGCGCCTGTCATCTCATCTTTAAAACCATAATTGCCACCCTCCATAACATAATTGATGCGAACTCCCTTATTGCCATCATCGTCATTGTCGGATTGCCACAGGTTGCCAAAAGGATCAACTGCCACCTCATAATTATTGCGGAAGTTGTGGGCCAACACTTCTACATGTGACCCGTCCATTGCGCATCGCATCACCATCCCTTCGCGAAACGGTTTTCCATCGGTGACCACCTTTCTCCCGCGTACGTCTATAACGGTATCACCCGCGGGCGTTAGCAGGCATTTTCCTGCATTGCCAAAATTAAAATACAACTGACCATCTGGACCAAACACAAAAGTGTGCATGCCATGGTCGTGTTGAAGCCCTTGAATGCCTTTGAAGAAAATTTCTTTTTTGTCTGGAACATCGTCGCCATTTTCATCTGTAAAAACAAACACATTGGGACTGCAGGAGATAATCACTTTATTTCCCATTAATGAAATCCCCAGTGCGGCATTCACATCGTTACCCTGATAAAATACAGTACTTTTATCTGCCTTTCCATCACCGTCGGTGTCTTCCAAAATCATGATGCGATCACCTTCCTTCCTCACCGGGTTTTTTGGATTCAATTCATTGCGATAATTATAGGCTTCGCATACCCATATCCGGCCCCGGGCGTCGATGGCCATGTTGGTAGGGTTGGTAAACATGGGTTCCGATGCAAAGAGCTCGACCTGCAATCCCTGATAAACCTTCAAGTCTGCCAGTGAAGATTCCGGAGAATGTTCATTGTTACTTTTCTTGCTGCAGGAAGCCAGGGCTATGATGACTGCGATGACAAATAACTTTTGCGTACGTGAAAGCATAGTTCGTAAATTTTGAAATGAAAATACAATATACTGAATCAGGAAGGTCAATTGAGATTAACCACCTGGAAGATTAGTGATCGATTACCGTTTTTGATCTGTTGCCAACTTGCTTTTCCGATAACCATAACTAAAATAAATGGTTAGCCCCAACGCCATCCAACCAAAAAAAACCAACCAGCTTCGGGCCGGTATTTCAATCATTAGATAAAGACAAAACAACATACCGAGAATGGGGATGAGGGAAAGCTTCCTGATGAAGGTCATGATCGCAATCCCAAACGCTACCAGAAGAAACACCAGGAACAAAATCTCCTGATGCGACTCCTGAACGATATTCATCAGCGCCGCTTCTACCCTTTCGCGATATCCGTATAAAAAAACAATAAATAAAAACGGTATAATCCATCGTCCATTAATATAAATAAGATGGAATCTTTTTTCACTGGGTATCTTTTCCTTTTTCGGAAGGTTCAGCACACCAGCACACACCAGCACAAATGCGAAAAGTGTACCGATGCTGGTCAAGTCCGTGACAATACCAATATCCACAAACAATGCAGGGATGGCTACAACAAAACCAGTGACGATGGTAGCAAACGAAGGTGTTTGAAACCTGGGGTGGATCTTGCTAAACCTTTTTGGCAACAGCCCATCACGGCTCATGCTCATCCAGATGCGTGGCTGTCCGATCTGAAAAACAATCAGGACACTGGTCGCAGCGACTACCGCGCTGATCGAAACGATGTACCCTATTTTCTTCAGATTGATCTTATCAAAAACATAAGCCAACGGATCCGCGACATTTTTAAATTCGGAATAATTCACCATACCGGTGATCACCAAAGTGACAATAACATAAACGATCGTGCAGATCACCAGTGAATAAATCATTCCCCGTGGCAAGTCGCGCTGCGGATTGGCACATTCTTCAGCTGTGGTGGAGATGGCATCAAAACCGATGTAGGCGAAGAAGATGGCGGACACGCCTTGCAACACGCCCTTAAAATGATTGGGCATAAACGGAACCCAGTTGTCGGTGTTTATGTAAAAGATTCCGATGCCCACAACAAATGCCAGCACCACCAGCTTTAACCCTACCATAAAATTTGCACTCTTCTTGCTTTCGCGAATACCGATGTAAGCCAGCATGGTAACGAGTATCACAATCACGGCAGCCGGTATATTCATGATGAGTCTGAAGCCCGCCAGAACCGGGGCCGTTGTCCAGGCCATTTGATCTACAGCGAGGCCATCGCGAACAGCTGCTTCATACAACATTTTGGCGGTTTTCGGGTCAGTAACAAGCCACCCCGGTATGTGAATGTTAAAACCCTCCATCAGGTTGATAAAGTAACTACTCCAGGAGATCGAAACCACTACATTTCCAATGGCGTATTCCAGGATCAGTGCCCACCCGATTACCCAGGCAACAATCTCTCCAATCGTAACATAAGAATAGGTGTAAGCGCTCCCCGCCACGGGAACCCGTGAGGCAAACTCAGCGTAGCACATGGCCGTAAACCCACAGGTAACGGCAATGATCATGAATAAAAAAATCACTCCGGGTCCACCGTTGTAGGCCGCCTGTCCGATGGTTGAAAATATTCCAGCACCTATAACTGCGGCAATGCCCATGGCGGTTAAATCACGAACGCCCAGTATCTTTTTTAACCCTTGGCCGCTATGTGGATCCTCCAAAGCGCGTCCGGAATCCTCCAGGATTTTAGAAAGTGATTTTTTACGAAAAAGAGAATTTGACATGCCCGGCACGATAAGGGCGTCAAAATACTAAAAATTGAACTCCGATCAATTAACTTAGCGCTTTCAGGAATATATTCATCATTATTGCCTTCATCCCCTGTTGTTTCAATGCCCTTTTCGCATCTTCAATTGAAGTCCAATATCACCGCTGAGGAAATCAACGAACTTCCTTTGCAGGCTTTCACGGGTAAAATTGTGGTCATCTCCCAGGAAGACCAACTTAAGAAGGCCTTTGAAGAAATAAATCATCACCCAGCTGTAGGATTTGATACGGAAACGCGGCCGGTCTTTGTCAGGGGCCAACAACATAAAGTCGCACTGCTGCAGATTGCACTATCCCATAAAGTTTTTTTGGTCCGACTTAAGGACACGGGAATGTCGCCGGAGGTCATCCATTTTCTTCAAAATGAACATGTCCTCAAAGTGGGTGTGGCTTTGCGCGATGACGTCAAAGCCTTGCAGCGCTTAAAGCGGTTTAAGCCCGGAGGTATTTTTGAACTGACTGAATTGTCGAAGCAGGCAGGCATCGAAGCGGAAGGCCTGAAAAAACTTACCGCACTGGTACTGCACTTCCGTATTTCTAAAAGTGCCCAGACCAGCAATTGGGAAGCTGTGCAGCTTAACGAAAAACAAATTAGTTATGCAGCGACGGATGCCTGGGTGTGCCGTGAGATATATCAGAAATTGAAAGGTTTTTCGTGAGATCTTTTATTAAAAGCCCGAATCTAAGTCCGCTTTAAACTTCTCCTTGCCATCAATGCACTAACGATGGTGAGCAAAGCGCCCATCAACATAGCGGCTCCCGGAAAATAAACTGGCGTACCCGGCTTGGTAAAATAATAAAAGAGACCCGTCATTAAAACAGGTCCGACGATGGCCGTCAAACTAACAAGGCTGGTTAATGCCCCCTGCAGTTCACCTTGTTCATTGGCCGGCACCTGACTGGACATGAGGCCTTGCAAAGAAGGACCGGCAATCCCACCGAAGCAATAAGGGATCAGGAATAGAAACATCATCCAGCCCTGTGTGGCAAACGCAAAAAGAAAAAACCCTAACGCATACAATGCGAGACCGACATAAACGCTGCGCTTTTGTCCCAGCTTGGGGATGATGATGCGAATAAGTCCCCCTTGAACAATGGCAACAGTCAGTCCGACAAAAGCCAATGAATACCCTACCCAATCCGGTTTCCAACCAAATTTCTCCATGGTGAAGTAAGACCAGGTACTTTGTACGGCATGGGCCGCTATATAAATGAGTACAATGGAAACAACCAATCCGAGAATTACCTCATAACGATAGAGAAACCGTAGTGATCCCAATGGGTTGGCCCGTTTCCATTCAAACTTCCGCCGGTTTTCAAGTTTGAGCGATTCGGGTAAAATAAAAAATCCATACAGCCAATTCAACAAAGTGAGAATAGCCGAAGCGATGAATGGAGCGCGGGGCCCAAAGTGAGAGCCCAGGATTCCTCCTGCTGCCGGACCGATGATAAACCCGACACCAAAAGCGACTCCGATGATCCCAAAATTCTGCGCCCTTTTTTCGGGCGGACTTACATCTGCAATGTATGCTGATGCGGTAGTGAAGCTGGCTCCCATGATTCCGGCAATTATTCTCCCCACAAAAAGCCATTGAATAGTGGGGGCAAAAGCCAGGAAAAGGTAGTCAACACCAAAACCAAACAATGATGTCAACAGCACGGGTCTTCTTCCATATTGATCGCTCAGGTTGCCCAGTAGCGGAGAGCAGAGAAACTGCATCACTGCAAAGGCCGCGAGCAACCACCCTCCATAACTGGAAGCCTCTGCAATGCCAACATTCATCATTTCGCTGATGAGCTTGGGGATTACAGGAATGATGATGCCAAAGCCGGTAACATCAGCCAAAAGCGTTACAAATATGAATCCGAGAGCTGCTTTGCGTTGACCACCCATTAACAAGGATTTATAGGATTATTAAATTGTTGTAATTGAGGATAAAATGCTCCATAGCATAAAGAATACGATGATCCAAAGATTCCTCGTCAAATGCTTTAATCCTATTAATCCCGGTTCTATTTTTCCAGTGAAGTAACCATAAAAATTTAATTCTATGAACAATATCGGTTTTATCGGCCTGGGTAACCTGGGTTTTCCCATCGCCACCAATCTTTTGAAAGCAGGCTATGATATAAAGGTTTATAACCGCACAAAAGAAAAGGCATCGGCCCTCATTGCGCTGGGTGCTAAATCGGTTACGCATCCTTTTGAAGTTGCAAGCCCAGGCGGCATCGTCATCACGCTGGTTTCAGACGATGCAGCCCTACGCGAAGTCGCTTGCGATGAATTCGCCAAGGCACTCGGCAAAGGAGGACTTCATATCTCAATGAGCACCATCGGAGCCGACACCAGCCGTGCCCTGGCCTTGCATCATAAACAATTTGGTGTGAGTTATCTGGCGGCACCGGTTTTCGCGCGCCCTGAAGCGGCAGCGGCAAAATTGGGCTCCGTCTGTATTTCAGGCGGGACCGTTGAAGAGCGCAATCGTGCCAAACCTTTCTTAACAGATGGTGTTGCCAAACAAATATTTGATTTTGGTGACGACCCGGGTGCTGCCAATGTTGTTAAGTTGATCGGCAACTTTATGATTTCTGCCTCCGTTGAAATGATGGCCGAATCATTTGCGTTAGCAGAAAAAAATGGTGTTCCCACTCAGGCCGTTTATGAAATGCTCACCAGCACATTGTTTGCTTCACCCATTTTCCAAAATTATGGGCGAATCATCCTGGGCAAAAAATTCAAGCCCGCCTCCTTTCGTTTGTTGTTGGGTCTGAAAGACATCAACCTGGTTTTGCAAAATGGAAATCAATCCCAGACTCCTTTACCGATGGCCAATCTGGTTCATGACAGAATGTTGCGCGGGGTCGCCAATGGAAATGCGGAACTCGACTGGTCTTCTTTTGCGGAAGAGGCAGGAAGGGATGCGGGAATTATTTGATGATCCGAAAATAAATCGTCAAACCCCTTGCGTCTCTTCTAAAAGCAATTTATCGGCTCAATTTTAGCGGATCCTGTCTCGTATCAAACAACGAAACAATTTCGATCTCCTCATTATTGATCCTGTAATAAAATGTCGTTTGTTTTGTTACAACATACTTGAAAAGCCCTTTTACTTCTCATGATTCAGGGCAACTATTAGGAAAATGAGTTATTTGATCAATCTTGCCGTCCAGTTTTTGTATAAAATCCTGCTTCACCTGATCGGACCAGTTTTCCTTGAGATAGGAAATCAAACTCTCTAACTTCTGTTTTGCCGATCCGGAAAGGAATACTCTTTTAGTCACTACCGATGCCTGGAAATGATCTCTTTGTAATCATATCTCAAACCCTGGTCGAGTTCAGCCAATGATTCATCGTTTCATTTCAGTACCGGCAACTGAATATGAGAAGGAAATTGACTTGACCGGAATATTTTCTGTGTCGTAATCTGAAAATCTGATTCCGTAGCTTCGAAAATATTGAGAACAAACTTTTGTGGATTGCGATCGATAATGGGGAACCACGAACTTTGCACCTGCACCATGATTTTATGTCCTTTTCGGAAGACATGGTTTATCGCATGTAAGTCAATTGAATATTTATTGACTTCATCGGCTTTCACCGGCTCCGGCTTTTCAAAACTATTTCGGAAACGACCCCGGAACACATCGTTGGCAATCATCAACTGATAACCACTCATTTTTTGATCTTCAGGATATTTTTCCGGATAAACATCGACTAATTTGACAATCCAATCGCTGTCGGTGCCAGAAGTAGCCGCATAAAGGTCGGCCAACAAATTGCCGGTAACAACAATGTCATCGGTAAGCACCTCGGTTTCCCAACTCGCCACATCAGGCCGGTTATTGACAAAGCGCTGGTCTTCGAGAAGCCAGGTATACCACCTTGACCCGGGACTGTATGTCGCTTCAATTGGCCGCGTGCGATACGGTACCGGATGAAAGGGATCTGAAAGATAGCTGTCATATCCATCTTTTTCAGTTGGAGATTGAAAAGTCAATTTGCCATTGCTACTGAAGTAAAGATTCTTTTTCGTGGTTAATGTAACCGGAGGCCATGCATCATACTTTTTCCAGGTATTCGAGCCCGTTTGGAATGTTACCGCCTCGGGGAACTTGCCATCTCCTTTGCCTTTTAAGTGATACGCAAACCACGGGGCCTGAATTTCCTTCCGGAATTTTTCCGCCGTCGGCGTTCCAAATTTAATGTTACCCAGACTTTCCTTCTTACCATTCGCCCAACCACCATGGTTCCAGGGGCCGATCACAATAAAATTCAGATTTTTTGAATCTTTTTTTTCGAGCACCTCATACGCTTTCAAGGGACCGTAAAAATCTTCCTGATCCCACCATCCTGCAACATGCAAATTGGGAACGGTGGGCGCGCCAAGCCGGTAGGGAATCGATTGCTTAAGCCAGAACTCGTCGTAGTTGGGATGCTTTACAAAATCATTCCAGCTCGGAAGCTTACCATGAAAATATTTTTCGTTGGCATTGGAAAGCGGACCCAGTTTCAAATACCAATCGTAGGTATCGTATTGGTCAAACGGAAAGTGGGCATCTTCTTTGGTTGCTTCTTCCATATAAGCATATTCAAAACCATAGCTCAAACGGAACGCCCCGTTGTGATGGAAATCATCGCCCAGAAACATATCTGAAGGTGTGGCCTGCTCGGAGGCTGCTTTCAGGGCTGGGTGTGGATCGAGGGTGCCCATCATGGTGGTCCATCCATCATAAGAAATGCCCAGCATACCAACTTTACCATTATTGTTTGAAATATTTTTCAGCAGCCATTCAATCCCATCGTAGGTATCCGAACTTTCATCAATCGATTTCGGGTCTTTCTTGTCGCGCATAAAACGCTGCATTTCAAATTTGCCTTCGGATTTATAGCGGCCGCGGATATCCTGAAACACAATTATATATCCTTCCTTTGCCATGTCACTCAAATAGGAATTTTGATTTGGAGACCGCGTATCGCTTACCCCATACGGGGTGCGGAGGAAAAGAAAAGGCAATGGCTCCTTGCTTTTTTGAGGGATATAGATGACGGTATTCAGACGAACTCCATCCCGCATAAAGATCATCACATCTCTTCTTGAGAATTCAATTGTATCCATCGATTGCGCAAAAAGCGAAGGAGTGGTCAGGAATGCCATCCAGAATAAATTGTTAATGTGTTTTCTGAAATTCATAACAGTGTGTTTTATACTTCAAGATAAAGAATTAAGCTTGCAAATTCTGATGAGAACCGGAACAATTTTTTCTTAGCGCAACCTTGCGTCTTTGCGGTAAAGTATACCATTCAGTGTGTAGTCAAAAAATATTCTCCCATTTCAAACCTATTTTCAATGCTTTCAATAATTCCATTCTCTCCATAAATTTGTCCTTGTTCCTGAGTTTTAGTTCCACCTCTAGGGTGCCGTTGTCCTCCAATCTTTGTTTCAGGACTTTCAATTCAAAATCCCTCAACAATCGCATCACGTCAGGAGAAGCTGCATAATCGTAGGTGATTCGAAATGTTTCGGTCATCTCCTGTTTGATGATGACGGCGTTTATGAGAGCCTCTTCGGCAGCCGCTTTATAGGCTTGCACGAGTCCGCCCACACCCAGTTTTACACCCCCAAAATAACGGACAACGACAACCAGAACGTTCTCCAGATGCTTTGACCGGATTTTTCCTAAAATCGGGTCACCGGCTGAATGGTTTGGTTCACCGGCATCAAAAGCGCGGTATTTATTTTCCGGGTGCCCCAATACATAAGCATAGACATGGTGCTTTGCATCAAAATATTTCTTTTTGAGTCCTTCCAGTTTTTCCCTGATCTCAGCTTCTGTAGTCACAGGATAGGCAAAAGACAAGAATTTACTGCCCTTTTCTTTATAAAAACCCTCCGTTGGGCCGTCCAGTGTGAAATAAGAAAAAACTATCATTTGCAACGTTCGACTCATTTTTTGCGTCCTAAAGAAAGGAATTTAGAACCCCGAAAAAAATTATACAGTCAGAAGCAACCCCGCCCTAAGCGATCCAGTCTATTTGTTTGAATGAAAATCCATAATCCAATGAAAAATAAATTATCACTCTATTTGCTTGCATTCATCCTAATTTCCTCATCGGCCCTCGCCCAAAACAGAGAAACCCGCACTGTGGACACCTTTACGAAAATCGCCTTTCGTGTCGCCGGCAAACTTTATTTGAAGCAAGGAAGCCCACAAAAAGTTGAAATCGAAGGCAAAAAAGATGTTCTGGAAAAAATTCAAACAGAAGTCAGTGGCGGCAAACTCAGCATTGGCATGGAAAGCAAGTGGAATAACTGGAACTGGCATAATGGTGACGAAATCAACATTTACATCACTGTAAAAGATATTGAGGCACTGAATGTAAGTGGCTCGGGCGACTTGATTGCGCAGACCAAACTGACGGGAAACAACTTTGATATTGGTGTCAGCGGATCAGGATCACTGGAAGCTGAGGTTGAAGCAACCGGCGACATGAAGGCGGACGTATCGGGCTCTGGCAACATTGACCTCAAGGGAAGTTTCAAAAATTTTGAAAGTCATATCAGTGGATCAGGAGATGTTCTCCTGGCGGCGGCCATCGCTGGGCAAGCTGATTTTGGACTTTCCGGATCGGGGAAGATCAAGGCAAGCGGATCTGCACAAAGCGTAAAGGCGACAATCAGTGGATCTGGCAAAGTATTGGCCGCAAACCTGGAAGCTGACAAAGTCAATGTGCGCATATCCGGCTCGGGCGATGTGGAGATCAATGTCAAGAGTGATCTGGACGCCAATATTTCCGGAAGCGGAAGCGTCTCCTACAAAGGCAATCCTAATCATGTAAACAGTCATGCTTCCGGAAGCGGCAGCATCAGAAAAATGTAGAAGTAGTTTCAAGAACAAGAAAGAAGCGGAGGAATATCTTCCGCTTCTTTTTTTGAATGCCTCCTCAGTCGGTCTGAAGAACAACGGGAAAGGCGAGGTCAGTCCCCAACCCGATGGATTATTCCGTCTCCGCCGGGTCTCCGCTTCGGGACCCAGCGGTTGAATAAGCGATCTCATTTACCCTCACTTTTCGACAACGTGAGATTAATGTCCTCTCATCACCGGATAAATTCTATGTTCTATAAACAGGAGGCGCTGATGGAGCCAGGAATGGAAGCAATTATTTTCCGCCTTTGACTTTTCCGGGCAAAATTAATTGCCGATTACTGATTCAAAAACGGTTCATGTTTCAAAAATGGCCGTCACCCCTCTATACTTTTCACTAAAATAACGATGCAAATCATGGACTTGATTTTTTCCGTGTTGTCCGGAGGCCAATAGGCAAACCGTACCCCCACTGCCACCGCCGGTGATTTTTGCGCCGAAAATTCCCCTCTCTTTTGCCAACGACACAATTTCATCGGTCCGGTCCGACCCGAGGCCGCAGTGAGAATAGCTTTTATGAGACTGGTCCATCAGTGCGCCCATTTTGCTCAGCAGGATTTCATTGAAATTCGGCGCGGTGGAATCACCGAATGAAAGCAAATGTTTCATGAATTGATGAACCCTTTCATTTTCATAAATCGGATGTGCCGTGCAAGGATATACCGAATAAGATGTATCCTCTTTTATGGTTGTAACGCGATCAATCGTCGGTCCATAATGGGAAAGGAAATCTTTGCCCGTAATCCTGTCGGGCAATACCTTCTTGAATTGATTCTCAAATTCACTAACGGGAATATTGCAAAGAAAGCCTCCATACGGGAGATTTGAAAAATCATTCAACCGAATACCCTCTTGAATATCTATTGTTTGCGCTCCTGCGGCGAGGGCAATTATGGAGTATCCCATAAACGCAGCACAACGAACATCCGAATACGAAGCACCGCCCACCGAATGACGAATGCCGCTGTCGATGCCCATAAAAAAAACATCAGTGGGTAATGGAATCGATTCGCGAATTATGTCAGGCTGGCAAACGATGGGAAGCAGTTTTCGTGGTTCGCCGAAATAAGAAGTCAATTGATCCATTAACCCGCACGGTGCACCCACGATATTATTTTCAACTTTTTGCGCTAGTGTAGGCAATTCTGTTCCGGAAAACGAAAGATGAAATACTTTACCCAACGCTTTCATGGTCGCCACTTCCAATGATGCTGAAGAGGAAACTCCTTTCCCGATGGGAACACTTGAATGAATATTAAAATCTGCACCCCTAAAATCGATGCCCCTCTCTTTTTGAAGCAGCATCACACTTCCCACTACATAAGCGATCCAAGACTCGGATTTGTTCTTGTTGAATTGCTGACGGGCAAAATCATCCTCTATGCGGCCGTCCAATAAAAACTTTCGATAGTCCACCGAGGCAGCGAACTTCTCTCCTGTATTGGTTTCGCTTTGAAGTACACATTGATAATCATCGCGAAGTCTTATACCCACAACTGTCTCCTCCCGAATCGGCATTTGCAAAACCAGTGACCCTGAATAATCCGCAATGCCGCCCATGACGTCAAGCCGGCCTGGAGCAGAAGCCGTTGTGAATGAGGAATCTGTAGAGCGTAAGGGTTTCAAGTTGTAATCCTCATTTATCCTCATTCAGTAATCAGTGTACATTAGTGCACATCAGTGATCATCAGCGTTCAGTTCAATGGCGCGCAATTCCGCGGCCTTTTCTTCCGGCATTGTGTCAGCCATAAAATTCCCGCCACCAATTTCAGGACCAGCAAGGTATTTGATCAATCCCGGTTGACGAAACGGAGGTTGTAGCCATAAATGCATTCGGAAATCAGGGTATTTACCGCCATCCACGGGTGCTTGCATAACCGACATAACGTAAGGAAAACTGATGTTGAAATTCCTATCCATCCGGCGCACTACTTGATGAAAAACCGATCCCAGGTCAGCGATTTCTTTTTCGCTCATCGTAATCAGGGTTGCGTGCGGCCTTTTGGGAAAGATCATTACTTCATAAGCATACCGCGCAAAAAATGGAATAAATGCCACCGCATTTTCATTTTCAGCGAGAATACGAATACCCTCTTTCAACTCATTGCAAATAATTTCCTCAAACAAGTTCAAGCCTTTTTGCTTTTGATACTCATCTGCAATGCGAATCTGCTGTTCAATCAATTTAAAAGTGAAGTCTGTGGCATAGATTTGACAATGCGGATGCGGGTTGCTTACACCTACTGCCTCTCCCTTGTTTTCAAAAATCAAAGCGAATTTGATCATGGGATCCTTTTCAAACGCAATCATTTCTTGCTGAAAAGCCTCAAACACTTTTGTCACTTTGGCAAGTTTCATTTGCGAAAGGGTGACATGATGACGGGGATCATAACACACTACTTTGGCTATCCCGAGAGCGCGGCCTCTTTTATAAAGATCATTGGAAGGTTGAGTTACTTCCGGAGCCATCTTGCCAACCACGGGCAGATCGTTCTCAAAAATAAAGACGTCGGTGTACACTGGGTTATCCTTCCCGTTAACCCGTTTGTTGCCCGGGCAGAGGTAGCACTCTGGATCGTAAGCAGGTGCTTCCCCCGGCTTCAGTAGTCCCGCGCCTTGCCAGGGACGGCTGTTGCGATGTGCCGAGTAGACGATCCATTCTTCCCGTAAAGGATGCCACCGTTTTTCCCATTTGTTGTGATAAATATGATCTTCCATTTTACTAATATAAAAGAAGAATCCGGCTTTCTCTTCAACCTTTTTATTGTCTTCAAAATCATACCTATCTTGGTGTACCAATCTTGTACTACCATGAACATTCATGCTGATTTTGAAATCTTCCTTCAACTGCTGATCTCCTTTGCTATTGGAACTGCGATAGGAGTAGAAAGGGAATACCGGAGTAAGGCTGCAGGTCTCAGAACGATGATCATGATTTGTCTGGGGTCCACAATTTTTACAGAGATTTCGATCGGGCTGGGCGGTCCGAACAATGCGGACCGGATTGCCTCCACCATCGTCAGTGGTATCGGCTTTTTGGGGGCCGGAGTTATTTTTAAGGATGGACTTAACGTTTCGGGCCTCACCACCGCCACCACGATTTGGATTTCCGCTGCGCTGGGGATGGCCGTTGGGGCGGGAGAATATTTTATTGCCCTGGTCGGTTCCGCTGTGGTCCTGGTCGTACTGATTGGTTTTGAAAAAGTCAAAATCCTGATTGAGCGATTGCATCAAACGCGCACCTATAAGATTTCATTTGATAAAAATGATGAAATCGAAAAGAATGTGAAAGATGAACTGGAGCGGTTGGGTCTTCAATTTCTGCAGAAGCGAAATCTGAAATCAAAGAAGTGTCATATAATCGTCTATGAAATCATTGGCTCGGAGCCGAATTTGGACAAGTTCAATGAATTTCTCAAAATCAAAGACGCAATCCGATCCTATGAATATTAGGCTTCGGAAGGATGTTGCAAAATTCCTTCAACAATAAGAAATTGTGCTGAGCAGTAAGGGAGCATGATCCAGAAGGAAGCGTGGTCTAATGGTGTAAAGAATTTATTAACCGCCAATACCGAGTCGGACAACATAAACAGTAAAGCCCCGGACAAGACCAGCCAGAAACTCTTGCTGTTAGTCAGTCCCAAACGGAATACAGCACTTACCACCATCCCGGTCAGGAGCAAGGCATAGATCATGACCGGAATTTTCAACGGGCCAAGGCTGGGATAAAGAATCACGCAGAGACCCGTTCCAGACAAGATGATGGGAAATGCAATTCGCATCTTGTAAGTATGTCCCAATTCGGTGGTATTCTTCTTAAAGGAATAACGGCGATAGCTAAAAATAAATAAGCCTTGCGCCATCAGAAATGCAGAAATACCATACACCATGGCGCCATTACCTCCTGACTCAAAAAGCAAGAGCGTATCGCCAAGGCTGCAGCAAACAAGTGCCAAAATAAAAATCATGGAATGGGGTGAAGCATAAGAGAGGTAATAGCCCATCAGGGAAGGTACAATCAGTGGCTTAGCAAAAATCTCCAGCCACCCGATATTCAAACTTACTGCGGTCAGGTCAGCAGTACTCATCAGAATAAAAAGAAAAAGAAATGCAGACCGCTTCATGTTCTTGAAGAAACAGGGGTAAAAAATAAATATACAAAAGCGATCAGGCTGAGGAGGGCACACATCATGAAGACGAGGGAAAAATGCGCAGATTGATTGGCGTACAACCATCCTGAAGTAAGCGCCCCAATACCGATTCCAAACTCCATTGAAATGTAAAGTGATCCAATACCACGTCCCCTGTGATGTTCATCACTCAAGTCAGTTGCCCAGGCCAATAAAGTTGATGATGTCGCGCCTTGTGCAAAACCATAAAAGGATATCCCGACGATGAGCATGAAAGGCGTTTCAGCCAATCCGATCGTCATCATGGCGAGCACAATCCCCAGGATCGTTACTTTTAAAACGGGCACCCGTCCATATCGATCAGAGGCTTTGCCCGCCAGTAAGCGCACGAGCAGCGAAGCGATTGTCAAAAAAGTGAACAGCACACCTTTGTTTTTAATCCCCACAAATTGTCCGAAATCAGGCATGACGGTGTACACTGCACCGTTGGCATACGCTGCAAGGGCCATTACAATGCAGGCCGCCAGTACACGCAGTTCAAACAAATCTTTTCTTTGGATTTTCAACAGCGAAAGAGAAAAGGATTGTTTTTGCTGCAGTGTTTCTTTGATACCGAACAAGATCAGGATGGAAATGGCGGCAAAAAAGGAAGAACAGTAAAACATAAAATTCAATCCAAAAATATTCGCGACAGCCCCTCCAATAGCGGGACCGGCTGCCATACCGATTGTACCCGCTGTTCCCATCATGCCCAAGGCCTCGCCCCTTTTGTGAACTGGAATAATATCGGAGAGATAGGCGCTTATTCCTGTGGGCGAAAACCCAGTTGAAAAACCATGGAGCAGACGAAGCAGTAAAAAACCGGAGACCGTTGCGAGAACGGGATAAATCAGACTGCAAATAAAACAAACTACGGTGCCAAACATGACCACCGGAACCCTTCCGATTTTATCAGCCAGCTTTCCGCTGAAGGGTCTTGAAATCATTGCCGTCAGTGTGAACAACGAAATGATTAACCCTTTGTGCGCGGCTCCACCCAGGGAGGTAAGGTAGGCCGGCAATTCGGGGATGATCATGTTGAAGCTCGCGAAGAACAACAAAGAACTTAAACACAGCAGCCAGAATTGGGGGGTATAAATTTTGGTGGCAGGCGTTACACCCTTCATGACGTCTGCGTTGTCTCCTGAGCCCCAAGTAAGAAGGCTTTTATAAAATCATCCAGATCCCCGTCCAGCACACTTTGAGCGTCATGACTTTCGACACCGGTGCGCGCATCTTTCACCAGCTTATAAGGATGTAAAACATAGTTACGGATTTGTGATCCGAAATCAATTTTCATTTTCGTCGCCTCGATCTTATCCCGGGCAGCATTTCGCTTCTCAATTTCCACCTGGTACAACTTGGACTTCAGCATTTGCATCGCTTTTTCACGATTGGCGTGCTGTGAACGCTCCACCTGGCATACGATGACTATGCCTGTTGGTTTGTGCGTAAGCTGGACCTTTGTCTCCACTTTATTAACGTTCTGTCCGCCTGCACCACCCGATCGGGAAGTCTGGATTTCAACGTCGGCAGGGTTGATCTCAATATTGATGGAATCATCGACGACGGGATAAACAAAAACTGAAGCAAATGAAGTGTGCCTCCGTTGATTGGAGTCAAAAGGAGAAATGCGCACGAGCCGGTGCACGCCGATTTCCGATTTCAGTTTTCCATAAGCAAAGTCACCGTCAATTTCGAGGGTGGCTGATTTGATTCCGGCCACTTCGCCAGATTGATAGTTGACCTGCGTGACCGCATACCCGTTCTTCTCTCCCCACATGATGTACATGCGGTTGAGCATATCGGCCCAGTCCTGGCTTTCTGTACCGCCAGCACCGGGATTGATCTCCACCATCGCACTGAGCTGATCTTCCTCTTTGCTCAGCATCTTTTTGAATTCGAGCTCTTCCACGGATTGAAAAACCTTCCGGTATTCTTTCTCCAACTCTTCATCGCCTATCTCGCCAGCTTGCTGAAATTCATAAAGCACATCGAGGTCTTCAACAAGCTTGTTTACTTTATCAAAAGCATCAGTCCAGACCTTCTTGGCCCGTACGCTTTTAAGAATAATTTCAGCTTGCTTGGAGTTATTCCAAAAATCGGCCTGATGGGTGATGCGTTCTTCGTCTCTTACTTCGTTGATCTTGCGATCGTAGTCAAAGATACCCCCTCAAGGCAGCCACACGGGCCTTCAAATCCTTCAACTGTTCTGTTGTCATGGGTAAAAAAATTTAGGCCTAAAGGTAGTGGGAAATATTTGGATTTCTGAAGTTCCTTTACTCATCCGATTTATAAAATCGCGTGCCCCTTGGCGTGGAGACCAGTTTTGCAGGGAACCGTATTCGCTGGGATCTTTTGCGGATCCATTTCAACGCATATCCTGCCGCTACCAAAACGAGGGATGGCTTCCAGACCGTTGCCTCCATGTAAGGTTTGTTGCGGTGTACAATAACATTGTTTACCTGATCAATCGTAAAATAGAGCAGCCCGGCCGTAATCAGGAATTTGCTAACCAGTGAAAACCGTTTCTGGGGAATACTCTTCAGGCTTACCCGGTCGATCGACGAAAAAAGAATCGTGTCTTTGAAGGTGATGACTGAAAATTCTTTGACATCAGTGATAAAACTGGTGGTATAGTGCTTTGATTTTTTGAGTTTGTAAGTAAAATCGTCGCCGGAGGAAAACCGGGCCAGGACCCTTTCACGGCTAAACAAAATAAGCTGGTTTTGGCCCAACGATATGAAGGAATGGACTACAAGCAGAAAGGCCAGTGATATTTTCAATTGCGTGAATGCGTAACGTCAATCAAAGTAAATGAAAAAAGGGCGGACTTATCATCCGCCCTCAACAATTTATACCATAACAAAATCATGCCTTGAGAATCCAACCAAAAGGGTCCGGTTTCAATCCTCGCTTGATTCCTTCCAGTTCGTAAAATACTTTATTGGCGAATTCTCTGTTTTCAACCGGCGGCAAATTATAATTCCTGCCCTCGTAACCAATCAGTTCAATGTTTGCAATCGTGACGGCAGTGCCCACGCCAAAAGCCTCTTTCACGCGGCCGGATTTTAGTCCGTCCACCAATTCTTTCACCGACAATCTGCGCTCCTCCACCCTCATCCCCCAATGACGCGCCAGCGAAAGCACAGTATCTCGGGTGATCCCATGCAAAATGGTATCACTTAAGGCTGGCGTTACCAGGATGTCGTCGATGACAAACATCACGTTCATCGTGCCCGATTCCTCCACATATTGATGTGTTTTTCCGTCGGTCCAAATAAGTTGATGATAACCCTCTTCTTGTGCGAGTTTGGCGGGATAGATCGCTCCTCCATAGTTACCACCCGCTTTTGCATAGCCCGTACCGCCTTCAATGGCCCTGGAATAGTGCGTTTCGATTTTTACTTTCACCGGTGCAGAATAATAGGAGCCCACCGGGCAATTGATGATCATGAATGTAAAATTCTGAGACGGACGAATTCCAATATATTCATCAGCTGAGAACATGAACGGACGGACATATAACGAGCCTCCATCCATTGTTGGAATCCATTTTCTATCCAATTCGATCAACGAAAGAATGCCCTCCATAAATATCTCTTCCGGGAGTTGCGGCATACACATCCGTTCGGCCGACTTATTGAGTCGATTCCAGTTAGCCTGAGGTCTGAAAATAAGCGCCTCGCCGTTTGTTCCTGGATACACCTTCAAGCCTTCAAAAATGGATTGACCATAATGAATGGCGGGCGAAGCCGGACTTACCGGAAGATGACCATAGGGCATCACCCTCAGATTCTTCCATTCTCCATCGCGATAATCAGCCAGAAACATATGGTCAGCAAATGATTTCCCAAACGGCAGATCACTAAAGTCCACCGCATTGATTCTCGATTTTACAATTTTCTGAACAGTAATTTTCTGTGTTTCTACCATGTTGGAAAGATTCCTTTTGCTAAATAAACAACGCAATTTAATTGATATTTCAGAGCACCCCTAACAAATGTTAGTTTTTTCCCTGTGCCCCCGCCGGTAACAGTAACACCATACCTTACAAAAAAATCGGAAAAAGTTTCAGACCCGAAGCACGGCCAAAATCAAAGGCGCGGTTTCCATGGGGTTTCTTCAGCTCCCAACTCATGGGTCATCTTACGACAGAGTACAAAAAGGTAGTCCGAAAGGCGGTTGAGGTATTGTATGACCAGGGGATCCACCTTTTGCTGCAAATCCACAGCAATCACCAATCTTTCTGCTCGTCGGCACACCGTCCGTGCAACATGTCCAAATGAAACAGAAACATGACCGCCAGGCAGAACAAAAAAACGCATGGGGAGAAGTTCGGCCTCCATAGCATCAATCTCCCTTTCCAGGAACTGAATATTCGCTTCCTGAAGATGGGGAATTTTTACTTTAGTATTTCCAGATTCGGTGGCAAGGATGGAGCCGATGGTAAATAGTCGGTCTTGTATTTCAATTAAGATATCTTTTCGCTTTTGGTTTACTTCCTGATCGCGCAGCAGACCGATGTAGGAATTTAATTCATCGACTGTTCCATAAGAATCTATTATCGGATCAGCCTTGGAAACGCGCTGACCTCCAAATAAAGAGGTTGTTCCCTCATCTCCGGTTTTGGTATAAATCTTCATTTACCAAATTAAAATCAATGCGCTTCTACAGGCTGACCCCGATTGACATTTTCATTCTTGTGATCCCACTCGACCAAACCATCTTTGAGGCGAACAATACGGTGCGCATAGTGGGCTATGTCATTTTCGTGGGTCACCATGATAATCGTATTTCCTTTGTCGTGCAATTCCTGAAACAAACCCATAATATCGTAGGATGTCTTGGAGTCCAGGTTACCGGTAGGCTCATCTGCCAGAATAATAGAAGGATTGTTAACCAAGGCCCTTGCGATGGCCACACGCTGGCGCTGACCGCCAGAAAGTTCATTCGGTTTGTGATGCCACCGGTCGGCCAGGTTGACACTTTCCAGGGTGGCCATGGCCATTTCATCCCGTTCCCTTTTTCCATACCCTGCATAAATTAAAGGCAACGCGACGTTCTCGCGCGCTGAAGCACGCGGCAACAAGTTAAAAGTTTGAAATACAAAACCGATCTCCTTATTTCTCACTTCAGCCAATTCATTTTCGGTCATTTCGCTCACCATCTGATTATTGAGCATGTACGTGCCCGAAGTCGGTGTATCCAGGCATCCAACAATATTCATCAAGGTTGATTTTCCGGAACCGGAGGGTCCCATAAAAGCAACATACTCTCCTCTGTCGATGGAAATGGAAACGGATTGCAATGCGTTCACAATATTGGTTCCCATTTTATAGACACGGGAAATGTTATGTGTTTCGATGATTTTCGGCATTCTCTTAATAATTAGCTACGAATACGATGGCCCTGAAATTACAAAAGTTCTACCTGCTTGAACTGAATAACCATGCTTTGGTTACAAATTTGGCCGAAAAATGATAT
This sequence comes from Bacteroidia bacterium, assembly GCA_043785125.1. Lineage (GTDB taxonomy): Bacteria > Bacteroidota > Bacteroidia > Cytophagales > Cyclobacteriaceae > ELB16-189. Next base: position 70,986 of record JAYVXP010000001.1, on the reverse strand, counting down.
AACACAGTATCAAAAGGTCCAAATTATCCTAAAATGGCTTGAATCCATCGCGGACCCGTCATAAAATGGAAAAACTCCTACTTCTTACCCCTTTGTTTAGTGTTGCAAGGGACTTTTACAACGATTGGTTGTGGAGTAAGTCGGGAATCTAAATTCTAAACCGAAAAGTATTCGACCGACTTGAGAAATCGAGCGTGTTGTACACGCGTTCGGAATAGGTTACTTCGTTCGATTGATCAATGAGCACAACGGTTGAGCATCGGGTTCCATAATTGTTCATCTTGATAAACATGGAAGAAAGGGCGAACTCCCTCTCCTGCCCCACGCCTGTATCGGGGAGTTGGTCTGCCTTGGCGGGCTGATCATCATACAAGGCGTCGAGCAAGATTTCAGGGTCAATGTTTTTCTCCCTGAGCAAAGGTTCCAGTTTTCTCTTGCCTCTTACTACTTTTGGCCACGGGGTCTCAAGCAGGTGGTTGCTCAATCCATAAAACCCATTTTCAATCTTCAAAATGCCCTGCCGGTAGTTTGAAAAATAAAACAATTCGTCCTGATTGCCCACCAGCAGGTTGAAGCCATTGTAATCCTTGCCGTGTGGTTCAATGGATTCCAAATAATCCTTTGGATCGATTGGATCGATCAAATAATCAGAAACCAATTTTCCACGCGATGGTGCCTGAGGGTCGATGTTTTTCGGATCGCGGTAATTGGTGATCAGACTAATCTTTCCAGCCCGGGTCATCGCCATCCACGTACCCATGGCTTCCAGATCGCGACCACCCAATATTTCAGGATGATCCTGCCAATATCCCGCAGGCGATGTCTTCCTCTCGTAAAACTCATCACGGTTAGCCGCAACAATGAGCTTGTAGTGTGGGTGATGGTTAAGTGATAAGAAGATGAGGCACATGGGTCCGTAATCCGCGTTCAGTTATCAAATTAAAATCAGCATTATACACACCATCAGCGTCATCATATTCATCAGCGTAATCATATCATCAGTGTTCATCAGTGGTCCAGCGGTCATCAATGGTAAATAATTCCAATTGTGATGGTAACAATTGAAATGATTTTCGATGGTATGGTGTGATTCCAAGTCCCCGTATTCCATCCCGGTGTTCCAGCGTCGCATAACCTGCGTTGGTTTCCCATCCATAACCCGGAAATTCTTTTCCCAGATTAGACATCAATTCATCCCGATAGGTCTTGGCTAGTATGGATGCTGCAGCAATAGAAAGGTAAATGCCATCGCCCTTTACAATGCATTCAAATCGGACTTCACCATAAGGCTTGAAGCGATTGCCGTCAATCAACAAGAGTTCTGGGCGCATCGGCAATTTATCCAGGGCAAAGTGCATGGCTTTGAAAGACGCATTCAGAATATTAATCTGATCAATTTCTTCATTGTCCACCTCCGCTACGGCCCAGCAAATTGCATCGCGCAGTATGTCTTCACGCAAGGTCTCACGTTCTTCCCGGGTCAATTGTTTTGAATCATTAAGCCCTTCATGCTGATAGTTTTTTGGAAAAATTACCGCTGCGGCCACCACCGGACCCGCCAGGCAGCCCCGCCCCACTTCATCACAGCCGGCTTCCAGCAGATCAGGTGTAAAAGAAGAGCGAAGCATATACAAACTTAAACATGGAAATGGCGTGAGCAAAAAAGAATTCGATAGTTTTGGATTTCAAAATAGAATGGCGTTATGGCAAAGAAAAAGCACAAAAACCCCTGGAAAACATTGTTCCGTGAAGACATCTACGAAAACCCATGGATCAAATTGGAAGAACATCAGGTGATCAATCCTGCAGGCGGAAGGGGAATCTATGGTCAAGTACATTTCAAAAACATCGCGCTGGGTATTATTCCTTTAGACAAACATCAGAATACCTGGCTGGTAGGTCAGCATCGCTATCCCCTGGTGGAATGGTCGTGGGAAATCCCTGAAGGCGGGGGGCCCATCAAAAAAAATATCCTCAAATCAGCAAAAAGGGAATTGAAAGAAGAGACCGGGCTTTCCGCAAAAAAGTGGACACAAGTTTTGAAGATACACCTGTCCAATTCCGTTACGGACGAAGTGGGTTTTATTTTCCTGGCTGAAGATGTGAAAGAGGGAAAAAGCAAACACGAAGCAACCGAAGCGGATATGAAAGTCTGGAAACTCCCCTTCCAAGAAGCACTCGACATGGTGCTGACAGAAAAAATTACCGATGCACTCAGTATCGCCGGTATTTTGAAAGTGGCCAGAGTACTCAAACGATAACCAGGATTTTAGGATTAATACAACCGTTCATTCTACCATCATCTTCCTATAAATCCCGGTAAACTATGGACCTCCACACCCATCAATCCCAAATCCGGCAAAGCTTTCACCTCGCATACCCTGTTATGCTTAGTCAACTGGGGCATGTGGTGATGGGGATAACCGACAGCGTGATGGTGGGACACCTGGGTGCCAGTCCGTTGGCTGCAGCATCATTGGCCAATGTGGCTTTTAATGTACTTCTTCTTTTTGGTATCGGTGTTTCTTATGCCATTACACCCCTTGTTGCAACCGCCCAGGGCGAAAATAATGAAACAACCATCACTTCTATACTGCGGCACGGGTTGGCCATTAATCTCACAAACAGTTTCATCCTTGTTGGACTGGTCATCGCTGCTAAAAACCTGTTGTATCACATCGGTCAACCGGAAGAGGTCGTTTCGTTGGCAGTACCCTATCTCAGCATCATTACTTTTTCCATTATCCCGGCACTTGTATTTCAAACCTTCCGACAGTTTTCTGAAGGTCTTTCTCACACACGCATCGCCATGACGGTCATGATCGTCAGCAATGTGTTACATGTTGGCTTGAATTATCTTTTTATTTACGGTCACGCAGGATTTTCCGCCATGGGACTAATTGGAGCAGGTTGGGCCACGCTGATTTCCCGTTTTTTTATGGCCGCGTCCATTGCCGGATATATTTATTACGCCAAAGTCTTTCAAGATTTCCGTGACGGATTTTCTTTCAGTAATTATTCAAAAACAATTTTCTCCAAAATGTTACACATCGGCATTCCGGCCGGAGCCCAGTTTATTTTTGAAGTCGCTGCGTTCGACTTTTCTGCCGTGATGATGGGATGGATCGGTACCAAAGCATTGGCCGCACATCAGATTGCCATTAATCTGGCTACCTTAAGTTACATGACCACTTCAGGACTGGCAGCAGCAGCCACCATCCGGGTGAGCCACGAACTGGGCAGGGGTGATGTCAAAACCCTTCGAAAAGTGGCTTACACGCTTTTGCTTATGGCACTTTCTTTTATGACACTATGGGGTATCCTTTTTATTTTCGCGCGAAATTTTTTACCGTCATTATACATCAGCGACCCGGAAGTACTCATCATCGCCTCACCGTTGATTGTCATTGCCGGTTTTTTTCAACTCGCTGATGGAACACAGGTTGTTTGTGCCGGTGCGCTTCGCGGTTTGCAAGATGTGAAAGTACCCTCACTGTTTATCTTCATCGCCTATTGGATCATTGGATTGCCGCTTGGCTACTGGCTGGGATTCAAAGCGGGTTATGGCGCCAATGGAATCTGGATGGGCCTATTCATCGGGCTTACCCTGACAGCCCTGGCTATGTTTCTTCGGTTCCGGGCTTTGAGTAAGAAACTAATGAATTTCGCTACCGTGTAGTCATTGGCCACTGGGCATTAGTCGTTGGGGATTGCGCAATACAACCCAAGACTTTGAACTTGGGACCGAGAACTAAGGACTAACCAACCAATTGTCTCAAGACTATTTTCTATCTTTTGGAAAAGAAAATCCCATGACAGACCTGGCCAAGCCTGTGCGTCAATCGCAAACGACGATCACGGAGTTAATGATCCCTGCCTACGCCAACTTTGGAGGCAAAATCCATGGCGGAATATTGCTCTCATTGATGGATAAAGTCGCTTACGCCTGCGCAAGTAAACACGCGGGAACGTATTGCGTCACCGTGTCAGTTGACCGGGTCGAATTCCTTCAACCCGTGGAAGTCGGAGAGTTGGTCTCTTTGCTCGCGTCGGTCAACTATGTTGGAAAAACTTCTCTCATCGTTGGTATCCGGGTTGAATCTGAAAACGTAAAAAAGGGCACGATCAAACATACAAATTCCTCCTTTTTTACCATGGTAGCAAAAGGAGACGATGATAAACCGGCCCTTGTTCCGGAACTCGTTTTGGAAAACGCCGAAGATGTAAAACGATTTATCGAAGCCATGCGAATGAAGGAAATCCGTGGCAAGATCAAAGAAGAAATGAACGACGCCAAATCAACCATCGATGTAGCCAGGGCCGGAGACCTGCTGAAGGATGAGCGGTGCCGGATTGAATATCGATGATGTGAATCCAACTAATAAAGTCCGCAATAAAACTGTACTTTGACAGCATGAATTTACTCAGAAAGCTCCATACCGCGTACGGTTTTGCTGTCTTTGGAATTTTCTTTTTTATTTTTTTCCCGGTGTTGGCGATCCCCATTCTCTTTCCAAAACAATTTCAATTGATCGGAGTAATCAACCGATGGTGGGCGAAATGCTTGTTTACTTTTGTGTATTTGCCGTGGCGGGTTGAAATCCGCGGCAAGCTGGACCGAAAGAAGCAATATATTTTCTGCCCCAACCACTTCTCTTATTTAGACATACCGACAATGGGTCTCACCCCCGTCAATGCCATTTTTGTGGGCAAAAGCGAAATGGAGAAAATACCGCTGTTTGGATACATGTATGGCAAGCTCCACATTACGGTCAACCGCAAAAGTCTAAAAAGTAAATTCAATACCTTAAAGCGTACGGAGGATGCACTGGAGAAAGGAAAAAGCCTGGTGATTTTTCCGGAGGGGGGGATCATCACCCAACAGCCGCCACATATCGGCCGGTTTAAAGACGGCGCTTTTCGGGCCGCGATCGAGAAACAAATCCCCGTTGTTCCTGTTACGATTCCTTACAATTGGATAATTTTGCCGGATTCGAAACGACCTTTGCTCCATCAGGGGACCATCAAATTGGTCTTTCATGAAGCTATAGAAACCAAAGGCATGACGTTGGAAGATTTGGATGGCCTCAATGAGGCGGTACACAAAATTATCGCGGCAGAATTGAAAAAGTATAATCCAACAAATGAAAATCAATAAGGAGACACTGAATAAAATTGCCCACCTCGCGCGACTGGAATTTGACGAAAAGAACACGGAAAAGATGCTCTCGGAGATGAATGGTATTCTCGCTTTTGTGGAAAAACTAAACGAATTAAACACAGACGGGGTTGAACCACTTACCACCATGAGCCATGAAGTCAATGCACTGCGTGAAGACGAAGTAAAACCTCATATGAGCCACGAACAAGTATTAAAGAATGCCCCAAAGAAAGATGTAGATTATTTCAGGGTACCCAAGGTATTGGAGTAATTACCCTGTCCCATTCATTTTTTTCCTTCGTTAACCCATGCGCCCGATTTTGTTTTGGAAAACCTGGACCACCCTTTATCAACGCCTTTTCTGGGTATGCTCCACCTTCCTCATTGTTGCCCTCGTTTCTTTATGGATTTCAAATTTGCGTTCGCCGGCACCAGTCTTAACTGCCGAGCATTTTCAGGAATTGGAACCCCAGGAAATTCCCGTTCACGTTTTCCATCAAGGCACAACACCCGTAACGATTTCGGCTGAAAACTATCTTCTTTTTGATCGCGTTTTAGGTGGTGACCTTCAACCCAACCTGCAAGCCTCCTATCTCTTTCTTGCTTTACTCCTCACTGGAATTATTATCCTCCTGAGCGTCCTCACCACTATGACGCGCTTTTGGTTTTATATGGGAATGGGATTGTTCATTCTCTTCGTTGTTAGCTTCCGGCTTGAAGCCCTCGAGTTATTTGGATTGTCCAATAAGCTTCCGATCGTGATCATCCTCCTCGTTTACGGACTGGCTGGTTACTATTTTCAATTTCTCCGTCCGTCGGAGTCATTTATTAAAAGGATCGCAGTCTTTCTTATCATCACGCTCGTCATTGGAACGGCCATTGTATTCTTTGCGCGGATCAATCAACCCCTTTATTATCTTTCTGCCAATGGATTGATAGCCGGAACGATTCTCACCATCCTTTTTATCTTCACCATAGCCCATGAAATCATCGCTTCATTTGTTTTTGTTATTACACGCGGCAAGAAACCAACACGAAGTCTTCAGCATTTCCTGATCATCAGTGCGATCTACTTAATAAACCTCGGGCTGATTTTTGCTGCTAAGAAACATTTCATCGAATGGAATTTTTTTCCGGTGAGCCTTTTCTTGCTTTTGACGCTATCCGGCATTCTCGGTTTATGGGGATTTCGTCAACGCGAACCCTTGTACGAATCGATCATGCGGGCAGATCCTTTTGGGACCTACTTCTTTATGGCGTTGGCTGGAATTGGTTTTGGTACCATAGGTTATTTTCTGGCTACCGCCAACGATCCCGTCATTCAAATAATGCAGGACGCTATTCTTTATAGTCATCTGGGTTACGGAATCATTTTTGTCGCTTACATCATCACCAATTTTATTTCTTTGCTCGGCGCTAATCTGCAAGTTCACAAGGTCTTGTACAAACCGTCTACCATGCGTTATTTTACTTTCCGCTTTGCCGGATTGATTGCGACGTTCACATTTTTCGCCTATTCCAACTGGCAAGTTTCCGTCAATCAGGTGTATGCAGGTTACTACAACGCATTGGGGGATTTTTATCTTTCACAAGACACTTTGCTCCCGGCAGAAGGATATTATCAGCGGTCTCTCTATTATGCAACGCGAAATTACCATGCTCATTATGCGGTAGCTGAATTGGAGGCTTCGCGTTGGAATTTTAAAAAAGAAAAAGAAGAATTGCAGCGGCTGGTCGATGGGCGACCTTTGGATCTGGCTTACCTTAACTATAGCCGTATTTACGAACTTTCCGATTCCTGGCGTGAGTCCGTGCAAGTCCTGAAGATGGGGCTACAGGATTTCCCGAAGAATAGCCTTTTACAAAATGCACTAGGCCTCTCTTACGCGAAGCTCGAGAATGAAGACTCCGCTTTGCTCTTGATCAATGCCGCACGAAATTCCTCTATTTCAAAACCCGAAGCTGAAACTAATCTCATGGGACTGAGCGCCAGGTTTCAAGTGGCTTTTCCTGTTGACTCGCTCGTTGCCCTGTTGAATTCTGGAAATCGTGGCGTAATGTGTAACGCATTGGCCCTGGCATCGCTGCAAGGAAAGGCGCTTCAAGTCAATGTTGACCCCGGAACGGATACCGTTTTAACCGCACTTTCTGCTGCCACACTGAATAATTATCTCTTGAATCATTTGACTGAAGTGGATACTGCGATGGTTTCCAAAACAGTATGGCTTGGCCGGAGACCTTCCAATTCCGATTTTAAAAACATATTAGTGTCGGCAGCAGCTCATGTCTATTATCAAAGCGGGGAAATTACAAAAGCCTTTAAGCTCATGCATGAAGTGGCTTTCATGGGACAGCAACCCAAAGATTACAATACACTGGGGTTGTGGTGCCTGGAACAAGGAGTCTCTCAAACTGCCATCCATTTTTTTGATCAAGCCCTATTGAAGAACTTCAAACGGGCTTATTTCAACCGCGCCCTGGCCCTTACTGAGGCACACGATTTCCCTCACGCACTTTCCGCGTGGGACAGTCTTATGAAATCACCGGATGTTTCCATTAAAAAAGAAGTCAAAAAAATAAAATCATTGTTAATCATTTCCCCACAAGAAGCCCTCTTACTTGGCGACAAAGAAAAGTATGACTTCTCTCGTTATCGCTTTTCCCTGCAGCAAGAGGATGATTTTGTGAAATTTATCCAGGGTATTTCCGATCAGGGTATTAAAGCGCGGGCAATCGTTGACCGTTGCAGAAAATGGGAAGAGGCCGATGTACCGGAACAAGTGCTGAAGACTTTGAACCTGGCCAAAGGCCTTCAATTTCACGACAGGGATCTTTACGAAGAAGTACTTCACCTCAACTTACGATGTATTGCAAAACAAAAACAATGGCCTTTGCTGGAACAACAGCTTCACTCTACGATTCATTTTGATGGAATGTATCACCAGGAAAAAGTCTATTTCGAGGCACTGTTAGATGAACAGGCAGGAAAAAAAGACGAGGCAGGAAAAAAATTCGATTGGATCGCATCCGTAAATCCCTTTTTTGAGGATGCTCTCGTTGCTGCGTCCACTTTTGCAGCTGAAAATGCCGAGGACAAGTTAAAGGCCTATACGATTCTGGTGAACGCGTTGGATATGAATCCAACTTCAGTGAAACTGCTCAAAGCCTATTTTGTTCAGGCAGCGCTACTGGATTTTGATGATTCCGCCAAAGAGACCCTCGACAAATTACACACCTTGCTCAGCCGGGAAGCCTTTATCAAATTCGCTAAAGAAAATCCGGATATTTTTGATATCACGCAGAATTAGGCTGCACAAAAATCTATTCTTATTTTTGGCCACATTTTTTCGACCATTATGGAAATTAAGAAAGTACCCCTCAACGATGTACATGAAAAATTAGGCGCCAAAATGGTTCCCTTTGCGGGATACAACATGCCTGTGCGTTACGCTTCAGACATTGAAGAACACAATACGGTGCGGCTGGGTGTAGGAGTATTTGATGTGTCACACATGGGTGAGTTCACGATAAAAGGGCCCCATGCGCTCGATCTGATCCAACGAGTGACCAGCAATGATGCGGCAAAACTTTCAGATGGTCAGGCTCAGTATTCCTGTCTCCCTAATGAAGCCGGAGGAATTGTGGATGATCTCCTCGTCTATAAAATCAAAGACAACGACTATCTGGTTGTGGTGAATGCGTCCAACATAGAAAAAGACTGGAATTGGATTTCGAATTACAACCACAAAGGTGTGGAGATGAAAAACATCTCTGATGACACTTGTCTCTTTGCCGTGCAGGGCCCGAAGGCCATTGGGGTTTTACAAAAACTTACAAAAGTCGATTTGAGTGTAATTCCGTATTATCACTTTGCCATTGGAGAATTTGCGGGTGTACCCAACGTCATCATGAGCAGCACGGGATATACCGGTGCGGGTGGGTTTGAAATCTATGTCCATAAAAATTCGGCAGCAAAAGTGTGGCATGACCTCTTCGAAGCTGGCAAAGAGGTTAACATTAAACCGATTGGTTTGGGTGCACGGGATACCTTGCGGCTTGAAATGGGATTTTGTCTTTACGGCAATGACATTGACGACGCTACATCGCCCATTGAGGCTGGACTAGGATGGATTACCAAATTCACAAAAGACTTTACCAATTCCTCATCGCTCAAAAGACAAAAGGAAGAAGGCGTGAAGCGGAAACTGGTTGGTTTCAAAATGATGGAAAAGGGTATTCCCCGTCATGGTTATGAAATCAAAGACGCCGCCAGAAAAGTCATTGGCAAAGTTACTTCCGGTACCCTGTCGCCGGTGTTGGGAATCGGAATCGGACTGGGTTACGTGACGATTGAAAATGCTAAACCAGGCACAGACATTTTTATTTCAGTGCGAAATAATAATTTAAAGGCACAGGTACATAAATTACCATTGATTTAATGGAAGTTCATCTTGATTAAATGCCCTTATGAAGACCATTGACGTTTGTGTCAGTCCGGAACTCATGCACTTATATGATGTGCATAATAGCACTGTAGTGGTGGTGGACATTCTACGCGCAACTTCCTGCATGGTAACGGCCTTTGCCCACGGGGCGGCGAGCATTACTCCATTCTCCAACACCGAAGAATGCCGTAGGATGAGGTCAAAGGGCTATATCACTTCCGGCGAACGCAACGGCGAAAAGGTATCCGGTTTTGACAAAGGCAATTCTCCTTTTGAGTACATGGGCGACGAAGTGAAAGAGCAGAAGATTGCTTTTACAACAACTAACGGCACTCAAGCCATTGAAAAAGCAAAAGAAGCTAAACAAATAATCATCGGATCTTTTCTCAATTTGACTGCTGTAACCCGTTATCTTTTGTTAAGTGAGTATAACATCGTTGTGGTTTGTGCAGGCTGGAAAGGAAAAGTCAACCTCGAAGACACGTTGTTTGCCGGCGCTATTGTCGAAAACCTAAGGAACCATATCGAACCCGACTGCGACGCGCCATTGATTGCACAACACTTGTATAACCTGGCCAAAACCGACATGTTCAAATTTCTAAGCAATTCATCCCACGTTAAAAGACTGAATCGGCTGAACATCGTTAAAGACATCGAGTTTTGCCTCACATCCGATCAATATCCCGTGCTCCCCATCCTCAAAAATGGCGTCCTGAAAATCTAATCTGTTCTTCAATCCTAATTTTCCTCCAACACAAAAATCCTCCATCCTATAATTAATGTCGTCAGGGGAATTTTATTTTTAGTGAGGTGATCAATTAGGAAATTGGAGTATTGTAATTCGTTCTTACTTTTCCTTTGCTTACCCAAAAAAAAGGGTCCCACGAACACTGCGCGTCTCCCCGCTGCTAACCGCCTTGCAACCGCACTTGCCCCGACTTACGCCGCGCTGTTCGTGGACGCCCACCCACCGCTAACTTCCGCTGGATTACAGTTTTGGATGCGATTTTGACTCAAAAGTTTAAAATCAGATTTGTTGTCACCCACTTCAACGAAAAAAACTATCAATCATCGCATAAGGCGCCTCATTATGGAAAGAAGAGAAACGTCAAATGGAATCTCGCTGAGAAGAATTGTTGGAAGAATTGCACTCAACCAGACAATGATCCTAAAATCTTCCCATCCTAAAAATCCAGGTCCAGTTTCGGATTTTGATGATGACGGTCCCTATCCCGTAAGGTTTTCTTTTCCATATTCCTTGTAAATGCCTTTGTTAGGTCCACTCCCGTTTGGTTGGCCAAACACATGACCACCCATAATACATCCGCCAACTCTTCCGACAAATCCATGTCTTTGTCCGATTCTTTTTCGGACTGTTCTCCATATCGCCTCGCTACAATGCGTGCCACCTCCCCTACTTCCTCCGTCAGCATGGCCATATTGGTTAGCTCATTAAAATATCGAACCCCATGGGTCTTGATCCATTGATCAACCGTACCCTGCGCCTCCTGAATTGTCATAAACTTTATCTTTTTTTTTCAAAATTCCTCGTCATCATTATCAAACGTATCAGCGCAATCACTTTCATCAGCGTTCATCAGTGATCAGTCCGTAATCAATATCCAGTACCTCAAATTTTCTCCACCCCACAAAGTCAAAATGCCACCACTCCGAAGCATTGACTTTAAATCCATGCTCCTCCATCACACGGATGATCAGGTCGCGGTTCTTTCTTATTTCCGGATCCGTCACCTGCGCCGTAGGCCAGGCCTTTTTTTTAAAAGAATCAAATTCCGTCGGCATTCGCAACTCCGATTGATCGGCCAGTTTAATCAATGTCATGTCTATGGCGCATCCGCGATTATGCCTTGAGCCAACATAAGGAGATGCAACATAAGTTGTATCGTGAATCAGTTCGTAAAATTTGATGGTGGCCTTATAAGGACGATAAGCATCATAAATCTTTATTCCCACTCCCAATTTGTTGAAATCGGCCTGAGCCTTTTTGAGTCCTTCCGCTACCGGCTTGCGCGCAAAAGCCTTGGCGAGATGATATATCCTTTCATGCGTAAAATTGTTGGTCGTGGCATACCGAATGTCCAGTACTATACCAGGAATGAATTTTTCCAGGTCAACCAATTCTTTTTCAGGGTTGGTCTTCAGGCTTTCTTTATAGGAAGGATAGGTAGTGGCTCGCAATCCATACTTATTTTGAGCCACCGTTGTCAGAACCCAAATCAGGAATAGTGGAACCAATATCAGTTTTCTCATCGGCTGAATTAGTGTATTTTAGTCTCTCAATATTACCCCATGAAGATCGTAAAAAGAATTCTATTCGGAATTTTAGCTTTCGTGTTGATTCTCGCGGTTGCCGTTTTTGTCTATCTCCAAACTACCAAACCAATTTATTCGGGAGAACTGAGACTTACCGGTCTCAGCGCTTCAGTTGAAGTATTGTACGATGACTATGGGGTTCCTCACATCTATGCTAAAAATGCAGAAGACGCCTATTTCGCTTTGGGCTATGTTCATGCGCAGGACCGCCTGTTTCAAATGGAAATGTTGCGACGGGCCGCCGGTGGAAGACTTTCTGAAATCCTCGGTCCCGATCTGATCAAAGTGGACAAATTATTTCGCACGCTGGGAATCAATCAATTTGCCAAACAACACGCTCAACAATTTCTCAGTGCCGACACGGCAGACTTCCAAAAAGCAGCGCTCGCCTACCAAAAAGGTGTTAACCAATTTATAAAGATCGGAAAAACGCCGATTGAATTTTCGATTATCGGCATCCCAAAAGAAGAATTTAAACCCGAAGATATCTACCTCGCTGTGGGCTTTATGTCGTTTGGCTTTGCTGAAGGATTGCGCGCGGATCCTGTTTTGCAAAAAATAAAGACAGAATTGGGTGACGCGTATTTGAAGGATTTCGCAATTCAAACGCCCGCCGACGCCGTCCGGATTAAGAACTATGATGGCCTCATAAAAACAGGAGAACCCCAAAAACTAATCGCCGCGATCAATGAAGCCCTGGACCAACTTCCTGTGCCCTTGTGGCAAGGAAGCAATGGTTGGGTTATCTCCGGTGACAGAACGGCTTCTGGTTTCCCGCTACTGGCCAACGACACACACATTGGTTTTGGTCAGCCGGCCGTATGGTACGAAGCACATTTGGAATATCCCGGTTTTAGTTTTTATGGTCATCACCTGGCAGGAATTCCGTTTGCACTGTTGGGCAACAATCGCAGAACAGGCTGGGGACTCACCATGTTTGAAAATGACGATACGGATTTTTTTATTGAAACCGTTAACCCAGCCAACCCCAATCAGGTTAAATTTAAAGATCAATGGGAAGACATTGCCATCCGAAAAGAGATTATCAAAGTAAAAGGAAAGGAGGATATTGTGCTGGAGGTCAAATCCTCACGGCATGGTTCTTTCATCAATGGAATTATTGAAAATACGCCAGGGGAGCAACCCGTAGCTTTGTCCTGGCTGCTTACACAAGTTACCAACGAAGCAATTCAGGCCGCTTACTTGTTAAATCATGCAGCCTCTATAACAGACGCCCAAAAAGCCGCGTCAAAATTTTCGTCACCGGGTCTGAATGTAATGTATGGTGATGTCGATGGCAATATTGCCTGGTGGGCCGTTGCCAAACTCCCCATTCGTCCGGCAGCGGTGCAATCCAAACTGTTTCTCGATGGCGCCAGTGGAAAGGATGAGTACCTGGGTTTTTATGATTTCTCAAAAAATCCGCATGCAGTAAATCCCCCGGGTGGGTTTGTTTATTCTGCCAACAACCAACCGGATTCCGTAGCGGGAGTTTTGTATCCGGGCTACTATTACCCCAAAGCCCGCGCCGGGAGAATCGTTCAATTGCTGAGTCAGGATAAAAGGTGGACGATGGCGGATATCAAAAAAGTTAATCTCGATGTGATTTCCATCACCGCTCCAGAAATTGCGAAAGAAATTTCTGATGTCCTGAAATCATTAAACCAATCTGAATTCAGCGACGTAATCAGCCTTCTTGAAAGCTGGAACGGTGATCATCAAACTACGGATACGGCTCCTTCTGTCTATTACAATCTACTTTCTCAAATTATGTCACTGAGCATGAAGGATGAACTGGGCCCTTCCGCTTATCAGGCGATTGTGGCAACTTCCATTACAAAAAATTCCAATCTGACATTCCTGAAAAACAATGCCTCGCCCTGGTGGGATGATGTGCATACGAAAGATGTCAAAGAAACCCGGGCCGACATATTTAAGAAAGCAGCCTTGAAAAGCCTTGAGCTCTTGCATTCCACTTCGGGCAAAAATCCGGCAGACTGGACCTGGGAAAAAATCCATACCCTCACACACAAGCATCCGCTCGCCGCAGTAAAGCCTCTGGACAAATTCTTTAACGTCGGTCCTTTTGCCGTAGCCGGAGGGATTGAGGTCCTCAACAATCTGCAATTTAATTTGGATACGGCGGGCTATTTCCCCGTTACGGTTGGACCCGCGCTACGCAAGATCACTGACTTTAGCAACCTCGATGCAGGGGAAACCATTTCGCCTACGGGTCAATCCGGGAATGTAATGAGCTCATTTTATAAGGACCAGGCTGAAATGTTTGCCTCAGGAAAATTCAGAAACATGTTGATGAACCGGAAAGGAATTGAGGCCGTTTCCAAAAAAAGACTCCTGCTAAAACCTTAATCAAAAAAAATATGATCCACACTGATGCTTTGCGCAACGACACCCCGGGCTGCCACGGGAAAATTCACTTTAACAATGCCGGCGCTTCGCTCATGCCCCAACCGGTGATCGATGCGATTCAACATCACATCTCACTCGAAGCAATGCTGGGAGGTTATGAAGCCGCTGACCAGGTGGATGCAGAAATGAACGGATTTTACAATTCTGCGGCAAAGCTCCTGAATGCGCATCCACGAAACATCGCCTTCACCTCCAGCGCCACCAATTCCTATACCCGTGCCTTATCGTGCATTCCATTTGAGAAAGGAGACAAGGTGCTCATCGCAAACGAAGATTATATCTCTAACCAACTTGCTTTTCTTTCGCTGGAGAAACGCTGGAATATTCAATTGATTCGCGCGGGCAGCATACAGGAAGGTGGAGTTGACATCGCCGACATGGAACGCCTCATGGATAAGCATCATCCAAAACTGGTGTCCCTCACGCATGTGCCAACCAATTCGGGTCTGGTGCAGCCCGTAGCCGCAGTGGGGCAACTCTGTCGGGATCGAAACATTCACTATCTCGTGGACGCCTGTCAATCGGTAGGGCAATTTCCGGTTGATGTCAACCAAATTCAATGCGATTTCCTGAGTGCAACCTTTCGTAAATTTTTGCGTGGGCCACGCGGGACGGGATTCCTCTATGTCTCAGATTCCATTCTTGACAAAAACTGGGAGCCGCTTTTTATCGACATGCGGGGGGCAGAATGGACTGGAGACAATACATATAAAATAAGACCCGACGCCCGGCGCTTTGAAGAATGGGAGCTTCCTTATGCCCTGGTTTTGGGAGCCAAGGCGGCTATAGACTATGCCCTGCATATCGGACTAGATGAAATTCAAATCCGAAATAAATTTCTAAGTGAAACAATTCGTCAGAAAATCGAAGTTTCGAAAGGACTGCACTTACTCGATTTGGGAAAGGAGCTGAGCAGCATCATCACCCTTTCCGTTGCAAAAGGTCAGCCCAAAGATTTACTTGACGCCTTGCGCAAAAGGAATATCAATACCTCCATCAGTTACCGCAATTTTGCGTTGATCGATTTTGAAAAAAAAGGTGTGGAGTGGGCCTTGCGGATTTCCCCCCACTATTTTAATACGGAGGAAGAAGTTGAAACATTGATAAAAGCACTACAAGAACTCACTTCATAGCGCACATCATATTATTGAGTTGGGTACTGCTTTTGCTGATGATCAGTCAGCCTCTAACCTACATCCGAAATGCGCTTCTACAAGGAGCTCACAGATTTAGCCCAAACTAATTTATTAACCGTCAGGTGTGGGCAGGTCTTCGGTTTTTAATCCCTAAATACTTCCAATAATATTAATGATACCGTCTGACAATTCTACGCTGCCAAAAAACAGACCGGCTCCCAACGTTACATTCCTTACCGAAAGGTTGTTGAGCGCAAAAGGAAAGGCCGCCACAGAGGCAGCGCTAAAAAAAAGACCCGCCGCAAGGCAAAAGAAAATAGTTGCATAAAAAGTGGGCACAAAATAAATCAGCACCAGGCAGATGAAAGTTCCGATCAGGCCAAACCACAGACCCTTTTCAAGGCCGTATTTATAGAGTAATTTCGAAACCGGCCAGGCTGCCAAAGCGGCAACGACAAGAATAAATGAGACAAACAAAGAACCATTTGTTGTGATGGCTTCGGTTCCGGATTTTGAAAGGAGCCACGCCGGAATATAATTTTTTATGATGGCCGTCGCCAAACCCAGCAACAGACCCGCACCAAATACCGCCCAGTAATTACTGTTTTCAGCTTTGGTCTCTTCGTACTCCCGACTCAGTTTTACATTTTTTGTAGTCCTTCTGAAAAAATAGCCCGTAACAATCAGCAACACGCCTCCTAACGTAAAAGTAGAGACGGGCCCAATCCAATCAACAAAGTTTACAACGAGCGGCTCAAATGCATAAAGTAATTCAGTGGTCAATACCATCAGCGCCATGGCGGCAGGAAGCTCCTTTGCCGGAGCAAAAATTTCCAACATGGAGTTAGCCGGACTGTGAAATATGTTCATCGAAATCAACCAAATGACGATCATAAAAGGAAGGGCAGCCGTAAGGTTAATCGTGGTGGCTGTTCCCACCGTAAACGCAACGCACATAAACACCATTGCCGTAACACTGATGCCTACGGTAAACACAACAAAACGATTTCCGTTGGTCCTGATCATGTAATCACCGATTATCCCCGCCGTGCCCGGAATGAGTACTAGAATAGCAGCCTGGGCCACGACCAGAAAAAAAGCAAGTTGCTGAAAATGAAAAAGCTGCAGCACTTTTGGCTGGTAATTGTGATAGGCGATCCAACTGATGACAATGGCGGCATTCAGTGCCAGCAAACTGTACACTTGCTTCCAGTTCGTGCTGTGGGTGTTGCTTACTTCAGTATTCATAGGACTATATACGCAAAAAGAATGGAATGTGGATTTCTGACTTGAGGCCAATCCATCACCATGAACTTCCTACACGTTCCCAGATTAAATCAGACTTGGTCTTGTGTGAACTGGCAAGAATTCTAAAACGAATCACATTCCCGATACGCGCTGATCACCGCCAACTCTCCTTCTTTATCCTTCTTTGAGTTGCCATGCTCCATACCCAACACACCCTTATATCCTTTTTCATACAGGAATTTGAAAATGTTTTTGTAATTCACTTCTCCTGTACCCGGCTCGTTGCGACCGGGGTTATCACCAATCTGCAGGTAGGCAATCTCATCCCAGCACATCGTTATGTTGGGAATCATGTTTCCTTCGTTGCGCTGCATGTGGTACATGTCAAAAAGAATCTTGCACGAGGGGCTGTTCACTGCTTTACAAATCATAAAGCCCTGATGCGAATCACGTAAGAAAAGTTCGGGTGTGTCGCTGAGCGGCTCCAGCACCATGACCAATCCATGGGGTTCAAAAATCTCTGCTCCCCTGCGCAACGCATCGATCACATTGGCAGTCTGCATGTCCACTGGCATATTGCGGTCATAAAATCCAGGCACCACCGTCATCCACTTTGCCTGCACGCGCTTTGCCGTCTCCACCGACAGTTTGCACGTCTTGACAAAGTTATCCTTGAATTCCTGTTTTCCTGTCGTCAACGAAGTCTTCCAGTTATCTCCCCCCTCCACCACAAACACGCCCATGGTCATACCCAAACCGGAAAGCGTCTTGCCGATTTTCTCCTGGTCTGCCACACTTCTGGCCAGCATGCCATTGTCTTCTATGGCGCGGAAACCCTGATCGTGCATAAACTTGATCTGATCTATGAAATCCGCTCCGCCGTTATTTTTGAACATCCCGTCATGCGGAGCATAATTCAATTTGAAAGGCTTGGCTGCAGCGCCCCCTTTTGCGGAGGCAGAAAATGATGAACCAATGGCCAGGGCTGAAGCGGCCACCAGGCTCTGCTGAATAAAACTTCTTCGTTGCATGGATTTAGCGTTGAGGTGTAAAGAATAAAAACCGTTGAATAAATCGGATCATTCGCGTAATGGTGAATAATCATGGCTAAATTTCAGCAAAAAATCACAAAGAGTGAAACTATATCGTAATCTGTGCGAAGCTGTGATCCAGGGGCTGGAATTGATTTTTGTGGAGCATAAGTATGCTGATAAGATCATTGAGAAGACGTTAAAACAAAACCCAAAATGGGGCGCCCGCGACCGGCGGTTTATTGCCGAGACAACCTATGATATTGTTCGGTGGCACCGCCTTTTTAAGCATCTGACCGACGCTACGGAGTTTGATTTCTGGAAATTGCTCGGCGCCTGGTGTATCTGGAATAAAATTGACCTCCCTTCCTGGGAAGAATTCGCCGCCTTGGACAGAAAAAGGTTTTGGGAATTGTACGACAAAGCCAAGGCGGTACGCAAACTCCGAGAGTCACTCCCCGACTGGCTGGATGAATTAGGTCAAAAGGAATTGGGCCCACGCTGGGAACAGGAAGCTACCGCATCGAATGAGCAGGCAAAAGTAGTCTTGCGTGTCAACACGCTGAAAATTTTCCCTGCAGAATTGAGACGGCAACTTGAGAAAGAAGAAGGCATCATGACGGAAACCAACCCCTTGTTTCCCAACGCCATCATTCTGGCGGAGCGACAAAATATTTTCACAAGACAACAATTCAAGGACGGCCTCTTTGAGGTTCAGGATGGCGCTTCGCAACTCATCGCACCTTTTCTGGGAGTGAAGGCAGGTATGCGCGTGGTGGATGCCTGTGCGGGAGCCGGCGGAAAAACGCTTCAACTCGCTGCACTCATGCAAAACAAAGGGCGCATTATTGCCATGGACACAGAAGAATGGAAACTCGAAGAGCTGAAAAAACGTGCGCGCAGGGCCGGTGCTGGAAATATCGAAACCCGTGTGATTGATTCCTCCAAGGTGATCAAGCGGCAGGAAAATTCTGCCGACCGATTGTTGCTCGATGTGCCTTGCTCAGGCCTGGGTGTTCTAAAAAGAAATCCAGATGCCAAATGGAAATTGTCTCCGGAGTTTATTGAGAATGTAAAAGTACAGCAGCAAAAAATACTTTCGGATTACAGCGTCATGCTGAAGACCGGAGGACAAATGGTGTATTCTACCTGCAGCCTGCTCCCATCCGAAAATGAAGAACAGGTAAAAACGTTCATCGGAAATCAACAGGGCAAGTATGAATTGATAAAGGAACATCATACTTATCCCTCCGAGGGTTTTGATGGATTCTATATGGCTTTGATCAAAAAGAATTCTTAGAATTGCAATCCTGTTTTTTTCCGCCATGACCATCTGACTAATCATGAGAAACATTTTCATCTTATTGTTGTTTGTGCGAGGCGTTTTTGCGCAGGACTTTAAAGCTTATGACCAGACCATTCCCGGAACTTCAGTTTCGATCAAAATGAGACCCATTCCCACCGGGAAGTTTACGATGGGAAGTCCGGCAAGTGACAAATCCAGAGAGACGGACGAAGGGCCGCAAAAGACGGTGGAAGTTTCTGCTTTTTGGATGGGCACCACGGAAGTCACTTTTGCACAATGGGATGCTTTTTTCAAAGACACTGCTTTGCAACAAAACAAGGGGGTTGACGGTGTGACCCGTCCGACGCCACAATATATTGATCTCACCTGGGGCATGGGCCGTGATGGAAAACAACCCACCAATAGCATGAGTCACCAGGCTGCGGTGATGTATTGCAAATGGCTTTATTCCAAAACAGGAAATTTTTTTAGACTGCCCACGGAGGCCGAATGGGAATATGCTTGTCGCGCAAGAAGCACAACTTTTTTTCCGTTTGGGAATGATCCGAAAAGTTTAAAAGATTACGGTTATTTCAAAGACAACAGTGAAGGTAAATTTCACAACGTAGGCGAAAAGAAACCCAATGCCTGGGGTCTTTACGATATGCTTGGGAATCTCACCGAATGGACACAGGACCAGTATGAGGCGACCTACTTTCAAAAATCCGCTGTTAAAGATCCAATGAATCCTCCTGCTTCAAAATATCCTAAGGTTTTGAAAGGAGGTTCTTACCTCGACGATGCGCAAATGCTTCGTTGTGCCAATCGCATTCCCTCCGAATCTTCCTGGAACAAACGCGATCCCCAGATGCCTAAAAGCAGGTGGTGGCTTACCGATGCCGCCTTTACCGGTTTTCGCGTGGTGCGGCCCAAGCAACAGCCTTCAAAGGATGAAGCTGAAAAATTTTATGGATTGTATTTAAAGTGAATCCGACAGCCAATGCATTCACCACAGAGTGCACAAAGGAATATAAAAACAGAGAACACAGAGATGTTTCATAATTTTTCATAATGCTTAAAATTAATAGCGACTTAATATTAAAATATTTTCAGTAACCTCTGTGTGCATTTCCTCAGTGCCCTCCGTGGTAATAAATCCTTCTCTCTATCCAGCAAACAAAACATTCACCACAGAGGAAATACATCAGCGCACGCTGACGTTTCAATAAATTCGGTATTTTCTCAGTATTATAAAAATCTTTAAATCTGTAGCAAAAATCCGCGAAAAGAGTAATTTTAACACATCAGAATTACAGATCGTTAATCATTTTAACTTATACCATGAAAACTTCCAATACCTCCCGCAGGGATTTTGTAAAACAATCTGCCTTGCTCACCGGATCATTGCTGGCTATGCCCTTTGCATCCGAGGCCGGATTCTTTAACTCATCGGTGGACGACACCATAAAAATTGCACTGATCGGATGCGGTGGCCGCGGTACGGGTGCTGCAATGCAAGCACTGCTCACAAAGCAAAATGTAAAACTCGTGGCCATGGCCGATGTTTTCCGCGACCGTCTGGATGACTGTTATAAAACACTGACCTCTGATTCGGATGAAGGCAACGTGAAAAATCGCGTGGCCGTAACCGAAGAAACAAAATTCACGGGCTTTGATGCCTACAAAAAAGCCATCGCATTGGCCGATGTCGTGATCCTTACCACACCTCCCGGTTTCCGTCCTTTCCATTTTGAAGAGGCCATCAAGCAAGGCAAGCATGTATTCATGGAAAAACCCGTGGCTACGGATCCGGTAGGAATCAAAAAAGTGTTGGAAGTAGCTGCCATCGCAAAACAAAAGAAACTAAACGTAGTGGTAGGTCTTCAGCGCCATTATCAAAACTCCTACCGCGAAATGTATAAACGTTTCAAGGAAGGCATGATCGGTGACATCGTTTCGGCCCAAGCATGGTGGGACAACGAAGGTGTGTGGGTCAATCCCCGCAAACCCGGTCAGACTGAAATGGAATACCAGATGAGAAACTGGTACTACTTCACCTGGATTTGCGGCGACCACATCGTAGAACAGCATATCCACAACCTGGACGTGATCAACTGGTTTAAAGGCGGCTATCCCGTGAAGGCACAAGGTATGGGCGGGCGCGAAGTGCGCAAAGGAAAAGACTTCGGAGAAATTTTTGACCATCACTTTGTCGAGTTCCAATATGCAGATGGAAGTATTTTGAACAGTCAGTGCCGCCACATCAAAGGCACGATGAGCAAGGTAGACGAGCAGTTGGTGGGCACAAAAGGAAGTATTTTTTGCGGTGCCGCCAACATCACCGATCGCCAGGGCAAGGTTCTTTATCAATATGACAAGTCGAAAGAGAATAATCCATATCAAACCGAGCACGACGAATTATTTGAAGCGCTCGCAAAACGCGAATACAAATTTGCCGACGCCGATAACGGGGCGAAGAGCACGATGACTTCCATCCTGGGCCGCATGGCCACCTACTCTGGTCAAATTGTGGAATGGGATAAAGCACTCAATTCCGGACTTAATATTATGCCTCCTGTGTTCGCCTGGGATGCCAAGCCACTTGTGCTCCCCGATGCAGACGGAAATTACGCTTCGGCGATACCCGGGGTGACGAAGTATTTTTCATAGACAATAATTAATTGAAGATTTGTAGAAAATAAATGAGATGATAAGATTAATTGAAGCAATAAATTTTAGAAGTCTAAAGTATATTCATCGACCCCTTGATGAATTTCACGTTCTTATTGGGGCTAACGCTACCGGAAAGAGTACATTCCTTGACGTAATAAAATTTATTTCGGACTTGGTTAATTTTGGAATAGATAGGGCAATTATTGAAAGGGTTGCTCACTACGATGAACTCACATTTGGTCAACTCGGAGGTGACATAGAATTTGCAATTGAGGTTACTCTTCCTGAAGAAATAATCAAAACCTTTACTGTTCGCAATTACTCAATAATCAGATATGAATTAAAAATAGGAAAAATTGTTGAAACTAATGAAAATGGCATTAAAGACGAACGAGTTTGGCTACTTACTTTGGACGGCAAACATCCATCTGAAAAGTTGCAGAAAACTTTGTTTCCAGATGTAAATGATCAACCAAATTCCATTCTTATCGATAAATACAAAACGAATAATTTTAAGCGTGTTATTTCAAAAAAACTTGGTGGAAATGACAATTTCTATATTGAGACTTCTAAAGAATCGGGGAAAGGCTGGTTGCCATCATTCAAATTAGGAGTTAAGAAATCAGCTTTGGGTAATTTGCCTGAGGATATAACAAAATTTCCCGCATCTACTTGGCTAAAATTCTTTTTACAACAGGGTGTTCAATTGTTTATATTGAACAGTATAGCCATCAAAAGACCAAGTCCACCAGGACAGAGTTTACTATTTAAAACTGATGGATCCAACCTGCCGTGGGTAATTGAGGATTTAAAGAAAGACAAAAAGAAATTCGTTCAATGGATTGAACATATTCAGACTGCATTACCTGATGTCGATAAAATAGAAACAATAGTTAGAGATGAGGATAGGCATCGATACTTAAAAATTAAGTATAAAAGTGGTATAGAAGTGCCTAGTTGGTTAGTTTCAGACGGTACTCTTAGACTTCTTGCTCTGACAATACCCGCGTATATAAAAGGAATTGAAGGAGTTTACTTGATCGAAGAACCTGAAAATGGCATACATCCTAAAGCGATTGAGTGCGTTTATCAATCCTTATCTTCTGTTTACTCCGCTCAAATTCTGTTAGCATCTCACTCACCTGTAATCTTAAGTATGATTGAGCCGACAAAACTACTTTGTTTTGCAAAAACCAATGATGGTATTACCGATATCGTTAAGGGATCTGAACATCCAAAACTAAAAGATTGGAGAGGAAACCCTAATCTTTATCTATTATTCGCGAATGGAATCTTATCATGAAAGATATAATTGTTCTTGTGGCTGATGGAACAATGCTCAATGTAATTGAGGCCTTATTGCAAAGGATTCCATTCTCTTCAAATACACGGGATTTTGCTTCTGATGTTATTAATAATATCGGACACGACTCCGGGTGCTACAACGATGCCCACGAATTCTTGCGACCGTTCATAAATCAATATCACTATGCTTTAGTTATTTTTGATAAAGAAGGTTGCGGTTCTGAAGATAAGAAAAGAGTAGAAATTGAGGACGAAGTTCAAGCTCTGCTTAACAAAAATGGCTGGCTTGACAGATCCTCTGTTGTTGTTATAGATCCTGAATTGGAAAATTGGATCTGGCAAAACTCACCTCATGTTGAGCGTGCATTTGGATGGGAAGAGGCAACTTCAATGTATAAGTGGTGTCTTGCGGAGGGCATTTTGGCTCATGGAGACCAGAAACCAATTCGGCCAAAAGAAACCATGCATAAAATTCTGCGTAAAACAAGAACTTCTATCTCCTCATCTATTTATAAAAAAATAGCGCAAACATGCTCCTATAAGAATTGCACAGATCTAGCTTTTATTAAGTTCATCAATCAATTAGAATTGTGGTTCAAGGTTCCTTAATTGTATCATTCTTGTAATGGTGAAATAACAAAGAATAAATCAAATTAAGTGTTTATCAATTGGTATTTACAATGGTTTCAAATCCGCGTTCTTTATTTATATTTGAAATCAAAATCTAAAATCACTCATGCCCATTACCATTCGTAACACCCACCGTGACATAGCCTACTTTTATGTTGGCTTGATCATCTCCTTTGCCCTTTCCGGAATATTTCTCAACCACCGCCAGACGTGGAACCCGCGGCGTTATACTTACAGCTCGCAAGAAATAACCATCCCCATCCCCGCCGGCAAAGAGGCCATCAACGATGCTTTCATTGCCAACTTCACCCAGGCCAACCACATCACCGATGACTTACGACGCTATCAGGCCGAAGAAAACCGACTGAGGATATCGTATTCGAGTCATGATGTGCAGATCGATCTCACCACCGGCAAGGGAAAAATTGAAAGCTACCGCATCACTCCGTTGCTTGGTCAGATGACCCAACTCCACCAGGACACGAGCAAGTGGTGGATTTATTATTCCGACGGATTTGGAATTGCGATGCTGACCCTTGCCTTTACAGGGATGTTCATTCAAAAAGGAAATACCAGCTTCAGTGCGCGGGGCTGGAAATTGGCACTGGCCGGAATTCTGTTTCCATTGGTCTTTTTATTTCTCCTGACGTAAAAAATGCGTTGTGCACTTCGTGGTTCTTCGTGACCTTGCATTAACAATCTCCTACTTTTGAGATGCTGAAATACAGGACCACAAAGAGCACAAAGGAAGACACAAAGAACACAACGGAATATTAATCTTTGTAAATCCGAAAAATGCGTTGTGCACTTCGTGGTTCTTCGTGTCTTCGTGACCTTGCATTAAAAATCTCCGACCTTTGGGATGAAGAAATACAGGACCACAAAGAGCACAAAGGAAGACACAAAGAACACAACGGAATCACTTTGCACTTACACAACACGCCGTGACTAAGAAAGACAAACGCATTGACGCCTACATTTCCAGGTCGGCCGACTTCGCCCAACCCATTCTCAAACACATACGCGAGCTGGTTCACCGTGGGTGTCCGGAAGCAGAAGAAACCATCAAGTGGGGATTTCCCAATTTTGACTACCATGGTATTCTCTGCGGCATGGCCGCATTCAAACAACATTGCGCTTTTGGTTTTTGGAAAGCCCCCTTGCTGAAAGACCCAAATAAATACCTGTCCCCGCCCGGAGAATCGGCGATGGGCAGCTTCGGAAAATTGAAGAAATTGTCCGACCTCCCACCCTACAAAATACTCCTGCAATTCATCCGGGAGGCGGCAAAATTAAACGAGGAAGGGAAAACGATCGCCCGCAAACCCAGACCCGCTGTAAACAAAGTCCTCAATATCCCCAACTACTTTAAGAAAGCCTCAGTCAAAACAAAATGGCGTCCATGGTATTTGAAGAATTCACGTATTCAGCCAGGAAAGAATATGTTGAATGGATAACTGAAGCCAAAACAGAGGACACGCGCACCAAACGAATGACGACGGCGATAGAATGGATCGCCGAGGGGAAGTCCCGCAACTGGAAATACGAAAGAAAGTAAATTGAAATGAGCTTTGCCGCTTGAAACTTCCGCAAAGTTTTAGAACTTTCACGGAATTTTTCGCAAAGCCTATTACCCTTTTTGAAAATCCTCCGCGCAATTCTCTTAAAACTCTACACGGCATGGGTCTTAACGGTCTTTTCCGTGTTTATGCTCCTGTATTTGCCCGGAATTCTTATTCCGTTTTTATTGGGGGAACAATACGGTAACATCAGCTACAAATTCCTCAAGCTGTGGTCATGGACATTCAGTAAACTGAACCATATTTCCTATGAAATCATTGGAAAGGAAAACATCCATTCCAAATCCTATATCTACATCAGCAACCACACCTCTTATCTGGATATCCCGGGTGTTTGCCTGACGGTACCGTCACAGATCAGACCCTTGGCCAAAAAGGAACTTCAAAAGATTCCGGTTTTTGGCTGGATTGTCAAGCCTGCAACCATTATTGTAGACCGGTCCAGCAATGAAAGCCGGAAGAAAAGCATGGCCCATTTGAAAGACGTCCTGAAGCGTGGCATTTCCATTTTGATTTTCGCGGAAGGAACCCAAAACCGGTCGAAGGAAATACTCCAACCTTTTTACGATGGCGGTTTTCGTATCGCCATCGAGGCACAGCTACCCGTTCTGCCGATGGTGATTCTGGGCGCAGCAAAACTGATGCCCCCGCGGGCGCGCGTTATCCGGCCCGGGAAAATCAAGATTGTGGTGACGGAGGAGATTCCCACGGCAGGGATGACGCTGAATGACGTGCAGAGATTAAAGCGACTCACTTTTGAACGGATGACCCAAATGATTCAAACCCATTCTGTATGAAAGAATTAATGCTGGTTTTTGTTGGAGGCGGTCTGGGAAGTATGGTTCGGTTTTCACTGGGCCGGTGGGTCAATGCCTTGCACAATCATGATTTTCCCTGGGGCACTTTGGTGGTGAACATTGTGGCATGTTTGATTCTGGGGTTTGTCATTGGTCTCGCCGACCACAAACACATTATCTCCCCCACCGCGCGACTCTTTTGGACGGTAGGTTTTTGCGGCGGCTTCAGCACCTTTTCAACTTTCAGCAACGAGACGTTGTACCTGCTTCAAAGTGGGCTGACCCTTTCATTGTTCCTGTACATTGGACTAAGTCTTTTCCTCTGCGTTGCAGCAACGTTTGGAGGGCTTTTTGTGGGAGAGCATGTTTGGTGATTCCGGCAAAGATCCCAAATCAACTAAACTGAATCTATCGGCATTGCGTACATTCGCTGCGTAACTGTAATGTCGACACAGGCTTTTTATGCACAATGCCGCCGGACAGATTCGGTGCTTCGAAAGTTAGCACATTTGCTTGACGCGCATGCCAACGCAAATCCAAAGCAAGCAAAAGAGCCAATAAGGAACACATCATTAGTGAATACAAAAAACTTAAAGAACACTTGGGTAGACAACCATCCGCAGTGGACCCGCCGTGGGTAATGCCTCCACGAACAAGTGTCGACAAAATTAACTAAATTTGATCTCATAATCAGAAACCAATGAAGACTCTAAATATTTCAATATCTGACCTTGAGCTGGATAAATTCGGGATTAAAAAGGATAACCTTTCATTCTCGGAATTTGTTGACTTGGTGAGTAAGGAGTTGACAAGACAAACTTTAGACAAGTGCATTGAACTGTCAGAGAAATACGGACTTTCCGGGATGACAATGGACCAAATTACCAAAGAAGTCAAGGCTGTCAGAAAGAATGCAAAAAATCGTAATTGACACGAACGTATTCGTATCTGGCCCTGATTCAACGGGGCTTCCCCTACCTAATCATACTGATCTATTCATAGAAGGAAAGCTTGATCTGTGTATTTCAGATGATCTGCTACAAGAGTATTATTTAGTCCTTAAATACTAATCATTAATTTCAGTTCGAAAATGTGGGCCAGAAACGAAGTCCCAAAACTGCGTTTAAATGAACGTTGGGGCAATGCCCTCAGCCAGAAATAAGGCAATGGATATTCGTCTACTGAAAGATGGAATTATTACGGCACGGCACTGTTTTGGGTAATGGGTTTTCTATTTCCCTTATTTTTGGTTAAAAACGTTTTCTGACCTTTTAACCAGGAAAGCCTATCCACACATGCGGACGAGTACCCATCTAAATTAAACCACAAAATGATAACCCTAACGAACGATGTACTGATTGGAAAATAAAGTACATTTTTACCACGGAGGACACTAAGGAATGCACACAGAGGTCACAGAAATTATTTTTCCAATTACTGTAGCTTGAAACCTTTCTCTTTATACTCTGTGAGTATTCCTCCGTGCGCTCTGTGGTAAATGCATTCAACTACAATTATAAACCCCAAAAACTAATTTCCTCCATCCAGTGTGGTAGCATAGATGACCGTGAATCCCCCAATCGTTTCCCCATGTGCCAGCCCCATATCAATATCTGCGCGGTAATGAATTGCTCCGTATAAACGCGACACCGAAGCTTCCTTGGCCTGGTCACTAAAGTAATTGACCGCGGGAGGGAAGAGATAGCCCAACACCGCAGATGCCGCTCCGGAAAAAGTAGAGTGCCCCGAAGTGTACGACGGAAAATTCGGAATGCCCGTTCCGGTTTTGATACTGGGATCCAACTGGGTTGGCCTCGGATTGAAATAATAATACTTGGCTTCCCAACATCCAACACCCGCATCATGCAATGCCATATTCAACAAGGCAAATGCGCGCGCCGCACGCACTTCGCTAAAATGGGCATCGCGGATGTACTCTTCCGCAATATCATTCCAGTGACCGGGAGGGGTATAGGTCCCGGCTCCGTCGGCCCATTTGTGTACAATTTCAAGGCGTTCACGGGTTAGATTCTGTGAATAATATTTTACTTCCGCTACCTGAATCTTCATCTCATCCGACGTGGCCGAAGGAGGCGGTACAGGACGCGAACTGATGAAATCATTGCTGGTCATCATCCATCCTTTTACTCCCAGCGATGGACCAGAAGTTTTGGTTCCAAAGAAAGGAAGCATAGGCGGACGGGCCGGTACATCAAGGCTAACCCACGGGGTCACGTCATTTGCCTGTACGCCGAGTTTGGCCCAATGTGCTTTGGCTGTGTCGGCGAGCGCTGCCCATTGCGCGGCATTTCCGATTGCAGATTTCGATCCGTCACCCGCCGCCCTGGCTGTGAAGATTCCGGCAATCGATTTTCCCAATGCAAGTCCGGCCGAAACATCCGTAATGGATGCCTTGCCAGACCACAATGCTGCATTGCGTTGTTCGGCTGCCTTTATAGTTATCTCTTCCACCGCGGCAGGGAACAATACTTTGAGAATTTCCGCCGTCACACCCGACATGACCGCATCTTCGGATGGATATCCTGGCAAATCCGTTTTCGGTACGAGCGCCTGAACACCAAGGTCCGCATTATAGGGTGACTTCCGATTGTACAGGTATTTGTAATACCACGTTACTTTCATGGCGTCGTATTGTGCAACAGAAACATAGCTGTATGCCCGTGCCGCATACGGCGGATTGGAAAATGGGAAAGCCGGATCCGCAAACGGATTTTCAGAATCGGGAAAGACATAGGAACCGTCATCACGTGGTGCAGGAGGAAGATTATACCGCGCCACCAATTCGCGCAAAATCTGGTTCCACCTTAGAACGCCTCCCCCACTCCAATACTCAATGGATTCCCGTTGAGTATCATTGAGTTTGCTTTGCGTGGTTTTGATCGTTATGAGTTCGGTCCGATAAGCAGCCGTTGTATCGGACGCCGGTACCGCAAGCGCAATCTGTGTAGGGCCGGTCATGGCGATCATGTGCCATGTACCCGCTCCAACATCCAGATCGGCTGGCATCAGCGGCACAAGCGATTCCGGATTGCCGGTATTGATATCCTTATTACAACTGATGACAACGGATACGACCGCGATGATCAACAATGCGATATAAATTTTGAGTGATTTCATAAACAATATCATTTATTAATTTTTCGAGAAATGAATAAAATACATCGCACCCAGCGTAAAGGTTGTGCTCTGGCCAACATTGCGTCCGGCAAAGGCGTAATTACCCCAGGCCCTGAGGGCGATGTGTTTTAAATGCGGTGACAAATACATGATGGAGCCCCCTGCTTTAATTGCATTCATTTGGTTTGACGACATCGGCATATCCTGTCGGCGGATATCACCACCCCCCAAAGTGTTTTGCTGGGTGTAATACAATTCTCCGCGCCATACATCCTTGTGATAGCCCATCCTTACGATGAAGTCAACCACATTGGGCATCTGAACTTCGTTTGTAGAAAAAAACTGCCCATTGGTGTAATACGCAGGCCGGTCGAGATAAACATTGCTTCTCCAGGTGTAGGCACCGGAGACTGTTGCAAACCAAACCTGATTGAGGGTATAGTTTCCTGTGAGGCGGTAAGAAATATTCTTACTACCCAGTCCAATCGAGAGTGGCTGAAAATCGATTACATAGTTAGACATCGGTGCCGAAAGGGACAACAAGCCAAAAAACCTCAAACTGCTTTTGCCAAAATTGCCATTCAGAAAATTGTACTTTGCGGCCACCGTCAGATCCTGCACACCTTCCATGCCATGCAACGTACCGCCACTTGCTTTTGTCCAGATGTAAGGCAATGTAGCGATCAGGGTAACCTTGTCCGTCAATCCATACGATCCCATCCAGGTCACGCTTTGGGTGGTTACCGTTCCGATGTTTCCGTTTTCACGTTTGAGCGAGCCTTCCCAATACTTTGACCACTGATCATGTCCATAAAAAGCACCCAGACCCAAATCCTTTTTGGGTATCATCAAGCCGTCTGTATAGAGTGGCGTTTGAGCATGCAAACCCGCCACCGATAGACAGGCTATCGCGATAGATAAAATTCTTTTCATAATAATTATTAAAGTTGACGAAGTGGCTAAAGGCTACGGGAAAACGCGCAGACTTTGTCCATAAAAAAATAAAACGGGATCATTTACAGCGGATGGCTGTGAAAAGAATCAGGCGAAGAGAGCGAAACGGGGAGGATACTTTATCCTGGAAGGATTAAAAGAAGAATAGCGTTCTATTGAATTCGGATGGACCACCGTTTCGTTCCAGCCGGAAGCCTGGGGCTCAATCGAGACCAGGGTGGTCACATAATCTTTGCAAAATGATTGAAGTGATTTCGTGTTTTGTTGCTTGGCATTGGCCGGCTTATCACTAAACGTCTTAACATAGTCCGTCATCGCCTGATTAATTTTCATGGCTTCCCGGTCTTTCACACAAACCAAGGTGAGCGTATCTCTGGAAAACTTTTGTTTAAGGAGGCGGTAGACTTCACCTTCATGTTCAAATTCACCACTCACCCGCTCAAAGTCTTCATTATCGGAGCTATAGGGTATGCTTAAGGGAACCTTGAAGGTCACAGCATCGAAATCGGCATAACGCTCTTCATCCAAATTGCGATTCGCTTCCATCGCCGATTTGAACTGCAATCCCAGAAAAATCCCATAGAAGCCCAGCACATTGAGCAGGAACAAGAAGAGCATCGCTATGGTGAAAAACTTTTTCAATTCAATGCATAGATAGAAAAAAAGTACAATTAATCAAACGGCTTGCTGCTCAAAATGGAATATATACCACCTTCTTGGTCTCGAAAAAAGCTTCTGTAAAATAGTCAGAAAGTAGGTGCACCGCAAAAGGTCTTCTTAAAGCTGCCAGTTCTTCCTCCACATCCCCACCTTTAAGATAGTATATTCCATTGTCGAGCGGGTAGCGTGAATCGGTTTTAAATTTATTTTTTACCCAACCATAAAACTCATCCATGCGCGTAACGGCTCGGCTGACAATAAATTCATATTTGGTGTTGAGTTCCTCAGCCCGCACTTGCTCTGACTTCACATTTTTTAAGCCGAGTTCCTCCGCGACATTTCTGACCACTGTTATCTTCTTCCCGATCGAGTCGACCAAATGAAAACGTGTTTCCGGAAAAAGAATGGCCAACGGAATTCCTGGAAACCCTCCTCCCGTTCCCACATCCAAAACGGCTGTTCCCGGCTGAAATAAAATCACTTTGGCAATACCCAATGAATGCAGCACATGGTTGACATAAAGATTCTCTATGTCCTTGCGCGAAATAACATTGATTTTTTCATTCCACTCGCTGTACAAAGGGCCCAGCTTTGTGAATTGCTCCTTTTGCACAAGCGATAGCTCCGGGAAGTAGTGGAAGAGAATTTCTGAATTTTGCACTTGTAATAATTTTATGGCTGGAAATTCATGGCTCACAAATCAATGTGCGTATATTCTTGTTAAACCCCGAAACGAAAGTAAGAATTTTTACCGCAAGGGTGAAAGGGGCGAAGAGACTTTGCTCTCTAAATTGTGAGGGCTTTTACGGCCGTGACGCGAAGACGCCAGGGGTCGTTAAGAATTTTTTTACACTATAATTTTGCGAAACCTGGCGCCTTTGCGGTTAACTTACTTCCCAAATGCCCCCGATCAAACAACAACTTCATCATCTCTGTCTTACGTACATCACAGAACGCATGGCAACGTCGCAACAGGCAATTGAGGCGGCGCAGCGCTCCGCCAATGAAGAGACAAAAAGTAGTGCAGGCGATAAATACGAAACCGGCCGGGCCATGGCACAATTGGAGATTGAAAAAAATACAACACAATTGGCTGAAGCGTTGAGGCTTAAACAAAAATTGGAAGTGCTTGCAGAAAAGAATCGGACTGAAACAGTGCAATCCGGAAGTTTAGTGATGACCGACCAGGGAAACTATTACCTGACTATCCCTGCCGGTCAGTGGGTCATCAATAGCAAAACCTACTTTGCGATTTCTGTCGATTCCCCCATCGGAATGAAGTTGCTCGGACTAAAAGAAGGATCGTCCTTTACCTTCCGGGCCAAAAACTATCAAATCACCAAAATTCTATAGCTGGCTGATCATGTTGTCCGGTTAAATCCAATTCTTCAAAAAAACCTTCTCATCGAGGCTACATTTGGCGTTTTTATTTCTTTCCAAAACCAAAGCTCCATAATTGAAACGACCAGGAAATCTCTCCGCGGCCGCATGATCGCACCGGCGACGCATTATTTCTCACCCGCATACCACCTCTGCATATCCCTGCCTTCGCCGAAGCGGCTACGCGCAGGCAGGCGCGAAATAATGAGGCGCCTTATGCGATGATTGATAGTTTTTTTCGTTGAAGTGAGTGAAAATAAATCTGATTTTCAGCTTTTGAGACAAAATCGCATATAAAACTGTAATCCAGCGGAGGTTAGGGGTGGGTGGGCGTCCACGAACAGCGCGGCGCAAGTCGGGGGCCTGTGTGGTGGCAAGGCGGTTAGCAGCGGGGAGACGCGCAGTGTCCGTGGTACCTTTTTCTTTGGTTACTTTTCTTTTGGGTAAGCAAAAGAAAAGTAAGAACGGATTACAATTTCTCCAACTCCCAAATTGATCACCTTATTAAATAAAACTTTCCCCGGACAACATTGGCTGGCTGATCCCAGTAATCCTACAAATGAATCAGCGGTCAGATGTGTTCCTTCTTATTCTTTACCAGTTCATACAACAATTCACGGGCTCGATGCAATTGGGCTTTAACGGTCCCCAGCGGAGCCTCGAGTTCCTTGGCAATTTCTTCGTAAGACAATTCCTGAAAGTAACGCAGCCTTACCAGCTTCTGGTATTTGGCGGGTAATTTATCAACAAAAATCTGGATCAATTCTTCCTTTTGCGCCTTGATGGTTTCCTCCTGTGGATTGAGGTTGAAGTCTTCAACATCAATGGAAACGGATTCACCATTGTCGTCGGTGTAGGTATTTTCGATGCTCAGCGTATTGAGCTTTTTCTTTCTGATAAAATCAATTGTGTTATTGGTGGCAATCCGGAAAAGCCAGGTGCTGAAAGTAAAATCTTTCTTGAACTTGTGGAGGCTGCGGAATGCCTTGGCAAATGACTCGATGGTCAGGTCTTCGGCGTCATCTACGTTGCGGACCATCTTGAGGATCACGTGATAGACGGGGCGGCGGTACCGTTGAAGTAACTTTGCATACGCCTTCTCGTCTCCACCCACCGCCATATCGATGAGCCTGAAATCTTCCAGCGCCTTTGACGAAAACCGGCCTTCTACATCTTCCATCTTACTTTTTTGGATACTAACGCAACCAAGCCCGCAACAAGATAATAAAACGCATAAATAAAATCTAAAAAGGGCACTTTCCAGGCTTCAAATGAGTCACCCAATCTCCGTGGCACCCGATGAAAAAGAACTATCAGCAAAATCCACCGGAGCAAAAAAGCCGAAACGACCCATTCCCGCAAAGGACCGAAAATAACGGCGGGCATAATCATAAGCCAGAGGAGCACCCAGGACAAAGAAAAGAAACCCAGAATAATCTTATCCGAAAATTTATAGTGCTTACCCACCGACAAATGCCGGAGTTTTTGAAAATAAAAAGAGGTCCACGAATTTTTGGGTTTTGACATGACCAACGCATCTGCTCCAATGCATACTTTTGTGTTGGCTGCAGTTGCGTGCCGGTTTACAAACAAGTCATCGTCACCGCCGGTAACGTCAAGATGGCCGTTGAATCCTTTGTTCTCGAGAAACAACGATTTGCGATAAGCCAGATTGCGACCGACACCCATATAAGGCTTTCCCAACAAAGCCATTCCGATAAACTGAATACCCGTCAGAAAGGATTCAAAACGAATCAAGGAATTGAGTAGTCCGGGACACTTCATATAAGGAGAAAATCCGATCACCAATTGGGCTGGATCCACCGCTTGTTCAGCCATGCGCCTGATCCAACGCTTCGTTGCTGGTCTACAGTCTGCATCGGTCAACAGAACCCAATCGTATTTAGCGGCCTTGATACCCAGCGTCAGTGCAAATTTTTTCCCGTGAATGTGTTCTGGTTTTTGTACCACCCTTACCATTTTCAACCGCGGGTATTGCTTTGTTGCCTCCAACAAATAGTCATACGTTCCGTCGTTGCATCGATCTTCAACAACGATCAATTCAAATTCCGGATGGTCCTGGTCTAACAAGCGTGGTAGTAATTCACGAAGATTCTCCTCTTCATCATGCGCCGCCACAATGACCGAAATGGCAGGCAGGGCAGTCCCGGGCTTTATCCCGGGCTTTTTTGAGAAGGCATAAATGAAGAGTCCTAAAAAGATTACCTGTAACGCCAGGATGGAGAATGTGAGCAGGACGAAGAAATGCAAAGCAATGGGAATTTTAAAAGACGCAAATATAGAAGCTTTAAAAGAACACAGCGGTATTCTGATTATTTTTGACTGCTTTTATGAAATTCAAGACCACGGCAATTGATCCTCATTCCAGGGCCCGGGCAGGCCTGATCACCACCGATCACGGCGAAATCCCCACACCCATTTTTATGCCGGTGGGCACATCCGGTACGGTAAAGGCCGTTCATCAGCGTGAGTTAGAAAAGGATATTGACGCTAAAATTATTTTGGGCAACACCTACCATCTCTACCTCCGTCCCGGAGTGGAACTGCTTGAAAAAGCGGGTGGACTTCACCGGTTTAATGGCTGGACTCATCCCATCCTGACCGATAGCGGCGGGTACCAGGTTTATTCACTGGCTGAAAATCGCAAGATCCATGAAGAAGGTGTCACCTTTAAATCACACATCGACGGTTCAAAACATTTTTTTAGCCCAGAGTTGGTGATGGACATCCAGCGCACGATCGGTGCGGATATCATCATGGCCTTTGACGAATGTACCCCGTACCCTTGCGAATATGCTTACGCCAAAAAATCTCTTGACCTTACCCACAACTGGCTGAGCCGATGCGTCAATCGTTTCGATACCACTTCCTCAAAATACGATTATGATCAGGCATTATTTCCGATCGTCCAAGGGAGTGTTTTTAAAGACCTCCGGCAGAAATCAGCTGAGTACATAGCAAACCTGCAGCAACCCGGCAACGCCATTGGAGGTCTGTCGGTAGGCGAACCTGCCGACGTGATGTATGAGATCACCGAGACGGTGTGCGGTATTTTGCCGGTTGACCGACCCCGCTACCTGATGGGGGTAGGAACACCTGAAAATATCCTGGAGTGCATTGGCCTGGGCATTGATATGTTTGATTGTGTGATGCCCACCCGCAATGCGCGAAATGGCATGCTTTTTACAACGCAGGGGATTATTAACATCCGCAATGAAAAATGGAAGGATGACCTCAGCCCGATAGATGCTGAATTGGGGGGATATGCAAGTGCTTTCCATTCCAAAGCCTATCTTCGTCACCTCATCATCAGCAAAGAAATTTTAGGCGCGCAAATTGCTTCCATCCACAACCTGACCTTCTACCTGTGGCTGGTGAAAGAGGCACGGCGAAAGATAGAGGAAGGCACTTTTGCGCAATGGAAGAACGGAATGGTAAAAACAGTTTCACAAAGAATGTAGGTATTGGGTATTGGGTATTGGGAATTATCATTGGGCATTGGTGAATCAGAGCTAAGGCCCAAGATTCAACCCACTCCCTCAATGACCAATGACTATTTGACCAGTGACCACTCCCCAATGACTGATGACCAATGACCATTAAATGAAGATCATCGATAAATATATCCTCAAAAAAGTCCTCTACACATTCTTCTTTGTGGTGTTGATATTGGTGGCCATTATTGTGGTGATTGACATCACCGAAAAGATGGACAAGTTTTCAAAGAACAACCTGAGTGCAGGGACGGTTTTTGGTTACTATCTCGACTTTGTTCCATGGATTGCTGGGCTGATCACACCGATCACTATTTTTATCGCCATCGTTTATGTCACTTCACGGATGGCGGCGCATACCGAAATAATTGCCATACTCGGTAGCGGGGTTAGCTTCAAAAGGTTGTTGCTGCCTTATTTTATTGCTTCTCTGGTTGTCGCCATCATCAGCTTTGTTCTCAACGGATGGATCATCCCGCGGTCTAATCTATCGCGCCTGGCTTTCGAAATGCAGTACTTTAATAACCGGTATTATTTTGATAAACGCAACGTCCACATGCAAGTGGAGCCGAACGTTTATTTGTTTATTCAGAATTTTAATAACCAAACCAATACCGGATACCAATTTACCCTCGAGCGTTTTGAAAACAATAAACTGATCGAGAAACTCTCGGCCGATAACATTCAATGGGATTCCACGAAGCTGAAATGGGTACTTCAGTCCTGGAAAATAAAGCACGTTGACGATATCTTCGAAAAGAAAGCACCTAAAACAACCGGTTTTATCGAACAAAAGGTGGGCAATACAAAGGACACCACCCTTTCCATATCGCCAAAAGATTTTGAAAATGAAGAACGCAAATTTGATGGCATGACCATCACTGAACTGAGTGAGTATATTGCGAAACTAAAATTCCGCGGCTCAACGGGTGTGGAAGCCTATGAAGTGGAAAAACAAATTCGGTTCTCCTCCCCTTTTACCATTTTCGTTTTGGTGTTTATGGGGGTGATCGTTTCTTCCCGGAAAAGCCGGGGCGGGACCGGATTTCAAATTGCGCTCGGCTTTTCGCTCTCTTTTGTATTTATTTTATTTTTCATGATGACCCGCACCTTCGCAGAGGCTGGCTCCTTGCCACCCACCTTTGCCGCCTGGCTTCCCAACCTCATCTTCGGCACCATCTCCGCAGTGATGTATAAATACGTGCCGCGATAATGGCTTCAACGAGCGATTATCTCAAACTGCATTTTATCGTTTTCCTCTGGGGATTTACGGCGGTACTAGGCAAATTAGTTCTCCTGCCTTCGGTGGAAATGGTATTTTACCGAACCCTGCTCGCTGCTGCCGGAATGGGTGCATGGATTTTCGCCATCCGGGGAAGTTTTAAAGTGACCCGCTCCGATTTATTAAAATTATTTTTGATCGGTTTCATTATTGCAATTCACTGGCTCGCGTTTTTCGGAGCCGGGCGCATTTCCAATCCCTCCACCAGTCTGGTAGGCTTTGCCACCTGTTCATTGTGGGCGGCCCTTATCGAGCCCCTGATAAAGGGTAAGAAAATACAACTCCTTGAAATTGGATTAGGTCTCGTTGTCCTCACCGGGTTGGTCATCATTTTTTCATTTGATTTTCAATATAAGTTGGGCCTGTTTCTTGGGGTTGTCTCCGGATTTACGGCCGCTCTTTTTGGAGTGATCAATTCAAGAATGGTCTTAAAGTTGAATGTACACACCATTACTTTTTATGAAATGACAGGTGCCTGTATGGGGGTGATCCTGTTTTTTCCTTTTTATGCCCCGGGCGGTTTAAGTCATCTCCAGCTATATCCCTCTCCACTGGACTGGATTTACATTGCTCTCTTGTCGTGGGTCTGTTCGGTATATGCATTTTCCGTGTCGATCGATTTATCGAAGCGGCTCTCTGTTTTCTTTATTCAGCTGACGCTCAATCTCGAGCCAGTGTATGGAATTGTGCTGGCGTTATTGGTTTTTGGACAACAGGAAGTAATGAATATTAATTTTTATGCTGGAACGCTGATCATAATAGGTGCTGTGGCAGCTTACCCTTTTTTGAAGAAAAAAACGGCATCAAAATAAATTCATCAGCCTAATATGCCAGACCAGGATTGCATTCCTTCAAAATTTTTTCCTGAATCGATTTCCTGATCAAACAACCCAAATAAAGAAGAGCCGGATCCACTCAGGCTCGCATAAATTGCGCCGAGTTCATACAACTTTTGTTTAATGTCAAAAAGTGTTGGGTGTGCTAAAAAGACGGAAGTTTCAAAATCATTGATCAATCTTTCTTTCCATGCAGAGATGGGCTGGCCCAGAATTTCTGTTAAGGGAGCTTGAGGTATTCGGGGTGATATTGCCCGATAGGCATCGGCAGAAGATATATGAATTAGCGGTTTAACGAGTATCAAAAATTTTCCCGTTAGCGTCACGGGCATTGAAGTCAAAATTTCTCCTTTTCCGATTCCCAGCATCGGTCTGGGTTCAATAAAAAATGGGCAGTCGCTTCCCAGCTGTGAAGCATAAGACCTCAGTCTCCCTACAGAGATTCCAAGCGAAAAAATTTCATTCAATGTGTGCAATGTCGCCGCTGCATCGGAGGAGCCACCTCCTAATCCAGCCCCGGTTGGAATGATCTTATGAAGATGAAGTTGAATAGGCGGAATCTCAAAATCCTTGCTCAACACGGAATAAGCTCTTATACAAAGATTATCCTCAACCTTTCCGGGAATAGAAGAACCAGTAAAAGTGTAAGCAGGTTTATCAGCAGGAATAATCTCGAGTATGTCCGTCCAAGGCACGGGGTAAAAACACGTTTCGATATTGTGATAGCCGTCGGCACGTTTTGAAAGGACGTTCAGGCCCAGGTTAATTTTACAAGGAGGAAATGAGACCATGGGTTCGTGTTCTGGGTTCTTGATTCTAGTCCTAATCAGAATCAATTATTTCGACAGGCGATCAATCAATTCCTGGGTAATCCCCGATGTAGAGAAGCCGCCGTCATGCATGAGATTTTGCATTGTTACAAAACGGGTAAAATCCGAAAACATCGCCACAATATAATCAGCACAATCTTCTGCTGAAGCATTCCCAAGCGGTGACATCAAGTTGGCAAAATCAAAAAACACATCAAAACCGGCGATGCCTGCGCCCGCTGTTGTTCTGGTTGGGGATTGCGAAATGGTATTTACCCTTACTTTTTTCAACTTACCAAACCGTGCGCCATAACTGCGGGCGATGGATTCCAGCATGGCTTTGGCCTGGGCCATGTCGGTATAATCAGGATAAGACCGTTGTGAGGCGATATAGGAAAGTGCGACAATTGAGCCCCATTCGTTCATGGCATCCAGTTTTTCTGCCGTTTGCATAACTTTATGAAAAGACAAGGCAGAGATATCCATGGTTTTGAGATACCATTCGTAATTCATATCCCCATATTGTCTGCCCTTCCGGATATTTGGACTTTGGCCAATGGAGTGTAAAACAAAATCGATTTTACCGCCCAAAATCTCCATGGATTTTGAAAAAAGGTTGGCCAGGTCCGGTTCGGAGGTCGCATCGGCAGGGATAACCACGGCGTTACATTGGGCTGCCAAATCATTTATTTTACCCAATCGCATCGCAATTGGCGCATTGCTCAGGGTAAAGGCCCCCCCTTCCTCCTTTACTTTTAAAGCAGTCTTCCAGGCAATAGAATTCTCATCCAAGGCTCCGAATATTATTCCACGTTTACCTTTTAACAGATTGAAAGTCATAAATTTGTATTAAGCCGTATTTGCACAATATTACAAATAGTAGGATTATTGGGGAATAAGCATTAAAATTTCCTTGTTAAGTAATCCGAGTAAGCGAAGAAATTTATACATTTAACGACCTCAAACATAACCTCACCGTATGGAAAACACCACTAATTTCTTTGAATCATGGGACGACTACATGCTTTATGGCGGCTTTGCGTTCATTATTATTGCCGTATTGGCCTTACTTTATCATGAATTTCGAATCATGGTGATTAAGGATTTCAAAGAAAAATACGATTACGTCAATGCCCATGAAATTCAATACTTCTGGTATGCTTTTCTGGCTATAATCCTGGCCAGTGCTTTTTTTGGAAATACCATTGCCTCTGAAAAAATCATTCATCGCGGTATGCTTTGGTTTTATGTCCGATTGTTCATTTGTGTCAGTTTTGCCACCATCGCTTATTTTGTTTTTTATAGTATGGTACGGATCTATTACCCGCGATTTGTGGAAAAACGTCTCAATAAACTGCGTAATACTCCGCGCATATCACCCGACGGAAATGAAATGCGTAAGTTGAGTGAGCAGGAAGAAGACGCTCATCTTGATGCCAGCCAGATTGCGGAAGAATCCAGTGGCGTTCATTCAGTCGACTATGATGTGTGGATCGACGAAAAGTCGGGCTTCAAAAAGGTCGAAAAATACATGAACTACCAGCACAGTGAAGAGTGCCCTGATTGCGGGTTCTTTACCATGAAAATTAACGTTGAAGAAGTGGAAAAAGCGCCTACCATAAATGAATCCGGAATCCTTGCCAAGCACTATAAATGCAGTTATTGTGGCCACCGCGAAATGAAAGAAGCTGTGCTTGCAGCATTGTCAACCAATGTCAATTAAGTAGGTTGTTTTTCATTACGGCAATCCAAAGGCGAATATAAAAGCACAACTCATCCCCATTTGGCCATAAGTCAAAGACCGTTTTTTGGCCATTCGGGGGAGTTATTGTCTCCCGTGCCTTTCTGTTTTTATTTAGCATGAACAAGCACGCAGACGCGCCCATTGGCATTTTCGACAGCGGTATTGGTGGCCTTACGGTTGCCCACGCCATCCGAATCCGGCTTCCACTAGAAAGCATCGTGTATTTCGGCGATACAGCGCATCTCCCCTACGGGGATAAGTCTGAGGCATCTATTCAAGCCTACTCGGTTAAGATCGCGGAGGTCCTGCTTAAAAGAGGATGCAAAGTGATCGTTATTGCTTGTAACTCGGCAAGTTCTGCCGCTTACGAACTCTTGACCGAATATGTTCAAAAAGAAGCCAAGGTGATTAACGTTATCGACCCCATGGTTGAATTGATTACGCATCAGTTTCAAAATAAAAAAGTAGGGCTGATCGGCACCAAGAGAACAGTTCAATCCGGCGTTTACGCAAAAAAAATTGCAGCATCCAATAAAGGAATCACATTACAATCTCTGGCAACGCCTTTGCTTGCTCCGATGATTGAAGAGGGCTATTTCAATAATAAGATAAGTCATGAGATTATCGAAGCGTATTTACTGGACCGCGCGCTTCAGGGAATTGAAGCCCTGATCCTTGCCTGCACGCATTACCCCTTGATCAAAAATGAGATTTCAGCCTTTTTTAAAGGAAAACAGGCCATCCTGGATTCATCGGAAGTAGTCGCCAAGGCCTTGGAAGAATACCTGGAGCAGACCGGCTTGCTAAGTTCCGTACCCCCTCGTGATACCTTTCTCGTATCAGACTACACTGAATCATTCGAGTCCTCAACCCGGCTCTTTTTTGAAAAAAAGGTCCATTTGGAAAAGTATCCATTGTGGAACTGATACCCTATCCATGTAGGATTTTTGACTATTTTTGATCTTTTACTACCATTTTATTGACCATTTTTGAAGACACTTGTATAACACATGTTGACACTCACACTGATATTGTCTCATGCGGCATGGTGATAACTATTGTTATAAGATGTTGGAAAATATTTGTTTCGTGATACATAGATATAAAACTACCTTTTTAGCTATTTCCTTGCTCATGGCGGTCACCGTATCCCGTGGCCAATCCATTATCGACAGCCTTGAGTCCAAGTTGTCTGATGCTTCATCCGATTCCATGCGGTTGAAAATACTCATCGACTTGTCCTCCCAGTATCAATACATCGACTTTGGAAAAGCCGAAGGCTATGCAGATCGAGTCATAAAAATGGCGGAAGGAAAAAATTGGGGCTGGGCAAAAGTAGAAAGTTACAGACTGACTGCAATCCTGGCTAGGGCTACCGGCAATTACACAAAAGGGTTAAAGTATGATAATCTTTACCTTCAGGAGGCGATCACGCTAAATGATAGTCTGGCGATTTATTCAGGTCTGAATTTCATGGGATATGACTACAACGATCTGGGCGAATACGATGAAGCCTATTATTATTTCACCCAATCATATCGTGTCGCGCGAAGGCGGAATGATTCGCTGAGAATGACCATCGCCCTGCACAATGTCGGATCGGTCTTCAAGGAATTGGGTCAATATGATGTTGCCATTGAACATCTGGAGCTCAGTAACAAAATTAGTCAAACCATTGGTGACCTGCTCGGACGGGCTTTTTACCTGGATGAACTCGGTGATATCTATTTGCGGAAACGAGAGTTTGACAAAGCCGAAGAAGCATTGATGAGTTCCATTCAGCTGTCGCGAAAAAAAAATATCAGCGATCTGGAACCGCGCACGCTTTCAAAGCTGGCGCGATTGTATTTCCTGAAAAATGAACTGACGAAGGCCTCGCTTTACTATGACTCAGCAGCTTCATTGCATAAAAAAACGGACAACGATTTTGGCCTGGCCGAAAATAACCTTGGAAAAGGAGAAGTGCTGATGCAACAGGGAAAATACGATGAGGCGCTTAAATTAATGGAGGAAAGTCTCACCACAGCCAAAGGGCTCAATGCACGTAAGATGGAGAGCGAGTGTTTTAATCAATTATCAATTCTGGCAGAGAAAAAAGGAGACTATAAAACGTCACTGGAATTTTACAGGAATTTTAAAATTCTCAGCGACAGTTTGTTCGGACAGGAGATGATTGAAAAATTATTTCAAAACCAATTGCGCTTTGAAACGGAAACCAAAGATTTCGAAATCGCTTCGTTAAGTCAGGCAACCTTGAAACGGGATTCAGAAATCAAAAAGCAGGCCTTTATTCGCAACATCCTGGTGGTCGTACTGGCGCTGACTGCCATTCTGTTGTTTACCATTTATCGAAGTGGCCAACGAAGGATTGAGATTAATAAGCTTCTGTTGGAACATCAGGATGAGATCAAGCGACGGAGCATTGAATTAGAGCAACTCAATGAGGTGAAAGACAAGTTCTTTTCAATTATTTCCCATGACCTTCGTTCTCCCATGAATGCCTTGTCGGGAATTCTAAATTTGCTTGAAAACAAGAATCTTAAACCAGACGAATTTATACGGCTGACGGGGGAATTACGGATCCAGTTTAACCATACCAAATCCCTCATTAACAACCTCCTGGATTGGGCCCTACTGCAAATGGATAAGCTTAAAATTCAGCCTGAAAAGGTAGAACTACGAAACCTGGTTGACGATATTTTCAAGATGTTGAGCTCGCTTCATCTTAAAGAGACCAACCTGATCAATCAAATCGCCCCCGGCACTATTGCCTATGCCGACCTGAATATGATCAATCTGGTGTTCCGTAATTTGATCCTGAATGGAATCAAATTTACTGAAATCGGAGGACGAATTACCGTGAGCGCTGAGGCAACCGAGAGTATGTACACCATAGCCATCAACGACAATGGTGTTGGCATCGACCCGGAAGTGCAAAAGATCTTATTTGAAAAAACTTCAGGCTACTCCACCCGCGGCACCGCCAATGAAAAGGGGACTGGCTTGGGATTGATCCTATGCAAAGAGTTTGTTGAAAAAAATGGCGGCAAAATCTGGCTCAAAAGCGAATTGGGAAAAGGAAGTACCTTCTTTTTTAGCGTTAAAAAAGGGTAAATCAGACCTGCACAATAAGCACCGCCGGGCGCCCGCAAATCAGCGTCACGGTCTTCCTTTTTCTCACCTGTACAAACCTTCTCGCTTTCATTTTGGTTATGTAGGTAATCTTATTATTCTTTCAGCCCTGCTTATTGATGGGGTGGATTAATAGGATTAACTTTGTTCTTTAAATTTCTCCTTCGGTAGAAGAAAGCGAATTAACGATAAACAATAAATACCCCATGACTGACACCCTCTTTCATGAATGCGGAATTGCGTTAGTTCGCTTGCGCAAGCCACTTTCCTATTACATCGAGAAATATGGCACTGCTTATGCCATGAACAAGATGTATATCCTGATGGAAAAGCAGCACAATCGGGGTCAGGATGGTGCGGGTATTGCCAACATAAAAATAGATCAACGGCCCGGATTTCGCTTTATCAGCCGTTATCGTTCCATGAAGCCTCAGCCCGTGGCAGACCTCTTCAAAAAAATTGGTAAAAAATTCAAGAAGGCACAAAAGGAAGGAAAAGAAAAATTCAAAGATGAGCGGTGGCTGAAAGAACATGTCGCCTTCACCGGAGAGCTTTGGCTTGGCCACTTGCGCTATGGCACGCACGGCATGAACAGCATTGAAAGTGTTCATCCATTTTTGCGCCAAAACAACTGGCGCAGCCGCAATTTGGTAATGGCCGGCAATTTTAACCTGACCAATGTGGACGAACTTTTCAACATCCTCGTTGATCTGGGACAGCACCCCAAGGAGAAAGTGGATACGGTTACGGTCATGGAAAAGATCGGACACTTTCTGGATGAGGAAGTTCAGTCGCGTTTTGTCAAATATAAAGATCAGTATACCAATCGCGAGATTTCTGATATCATCGAAAATGAAATCGATTTGACGCGCGTCCTTCGCCGCGCGTGCAAAGACTTTGATGGCGGCTATACCATGGCCGGGCTGACTGGCTCGGGCTCTGCGTTCGTTGTGCGCGATCCGTCGGGCATTCGACCCGCTTATTTTTATGCAGATGATGAAGTCGTTGTCGTGGCTTCTGAAAAGCCTGCGATTAAAACTGCATTCAATGTCAACTACAATCAAATTGAAGAAATCAAGCCTGGGCATGCTTTGGTGATTACCAAAAGTGGAGACTATGCTCAACATTCGATCATCAAAGCGTTGGATAAAACACCCTGTAGTTTTGAACGGATTTATTTCTCCCGTGGTACAGATCCGGAAATCTATCAGGAAAGGAAGCAACTGGGCCGTTTACTTGTACCCCAGATCCTCAAAGCAATCAAT
The DNA here is from genome assembly GCA_043785125.1 of Bacteroidia bacterium. Lineage (GTDB taxonomy): Bacteria > Bacteroidota > Bacteroidia > Cytophagales > Cyclobacteriaceae > ELB16-189. The sequence goes on along the minus strand of JAYVXP010000001.1, from coordinate 26,216 downwards.
TTCGATTTAAAGAATACCATCTTTTCCTATATACCCAACACGGCCGAGACCGCATTTCTGGGCATGATGTCGGCCATCGAAGACTATCTTATCGGAAAACAAAAAGACATTATCGTTGACGGCAAGCCCAGCGTGGATTCCCTCGAAGATATTCTTTCCTTCCGCCCACGGATTGAAAAGATTGTCATCAAAGATGTAAAACTTCGCACCTTCATTACCGATGACGATCATCGCGATGAACTCATAGCCCACGTTTACGACACCACCTATGAAGTGGTTAACAAAGGTAAAGACACCCTGGTTGTTATTGACGACTCTATCGTACGGGGTACGACTTTGGAAAAAAGCATTCTAAAGATGCTTGACCGATTAGGACCAAAAAAGATAGTCGTGGTTTCTTCTGCACCTCAAATCCGTTTCCCGGATTGTTATGGAATTGACATGAGCAAAATGGGTGACTTTGTTGCTTTCCGGGCGATGATCCAACTTATTAAAGAGCAAGGAAAGGACTATTTGTTGGGTGAAGTCTACGAGCAATGCTTGCGCTCGGAAAGTGAAGAAGCACCAGAAAACTATGTAAAGCGATTATACGAACAGTTTGGATACGAAGAAGTGTCAGACAAAATTGCCGACATCGTAAGACCTGCCGATATGAAAGCCGAGCTGCAGGTGGTCTTCCAGACAGTGGAGAGTCTTCATAAGGCGATTCCGCATCACAACGGCGACTGGTATTTTACGGGCAATTTTCCAACACTGGGTGGAATGCGGGTTTCGAATCGCGCCTACGTGAATTATATGCAGGGAAGACTGGTGAGGGCATACTAAACTGCGAACGTATTTTGCTGCGAATTCAGGGCAGATAAAAATCAAACACCATCTTGTTCATACAATTAAAGTGTCCTTTTGGACATTTTTTAAATCCAATCTTAGAACAAGGTCTGCAAGAAAGGAAGTTGTTTTCCAAAGCGATGAACCGGGTCCGGTAGGGGTACATTCCAAAAGCGGGAATGGTGTTTCCCCATATGCTGAAAATTTCTTTTTTGAATGCCGAGGCGACATGCATCAAACCCGTATCGTGCGTAAATACATATTGTGCATTTTTTAAAAGGCTGGCAGACTGATTGAGATTATACTTGCCGCAGGCATTATAGATAATGGTTTTTCTTATCCCGTCAAGTCCATTTGGTTTCGTTTCATCCTTTTCAAAAAAAAGTCTTACCTCCTCTCCGTCCGCTACGTCGTCTTTGCCTCCCAATAAAATAATCGGACGGTTTATTTTTTCACACAGTTCAATGATTCGCTGAATGGGAAGTTTCTTTGTGTAGTGGAGCCCGCCAATAGCATAGGCTGTATATCCGTTCCGATGCGTTTCGGGCAGCCCATCGGCATGCACCTCATCCTTTTCGGGAATAAAATAATCCAGCCCGAGGGCATCATTTTTTACCCCCAAGCCAGAAACGGTTTCCAGATAGCGGTCGACGATGTGTTTTGATGGCAAAACATTAATCTTAAAATTAACCATGATCCACTTCTCAACATTTAACTTATTTACACTAATCGACGTCACCATCAAAAGTGTTTTAATGATCCATGTGCGTGAGTTATTGTGAAGATCTATGACATAGTCAAATTTTTCCTTCCGCAATTCGCGGATCAATTCCATGAGATTGTTCCCGAGAAGGTGAACCCGGTCAACGTAGGGATTACCTTCCAGAATATCCTTGAATTGTATCTTGCTCGCGTAGTGGACTTGGGCATCAAGTTGGGTTTTGACCGTACGAATGACGGGTGTTGTCAAAACAATATCGCCAATGGAAGAAAACCGTAAAATCAAAATCTTCATTTTTTAAAAATCCTTGAGTCTTCTCTTCTTGTGGCTGAAAATCAATTGCTATATTCATGTAAATTTAATTCTAAATCAAGCATCATGAACAACTGGCTGGTGAAAACAGAGGCAGGAACATATTCCTGGGCTGACCTTGAAAAAGACAAAAAAACCACGTGGGATGGGGTACGAAATTTTCAGGCCAGGAACCATCTAAAGGCCATGAAAAAAGGCGACATGGTGTTTATTTATCACAGTGGGGACGAAAAATCCATCATCGGAACGGCAAAAATAGCGAGAGAATTCTATCCGGACCCGAAAGATGCTGAGTGGGTAGTGGTTGATCTGGCCATTCACAAAAAACTCAAAAAATCCGTGTCGCTGGCACAAATCAAGGCGACCAAATCACTGGCTAATATGGTCCTGGTGAGGAATTCAAGGCTCTCGGTTCAACCCGTGCGAAAGGAAGAGTTTGATATTGTGTGCAGCTTAGCTGAATAGGAAGGTATGATTTTCCGCTTGCAGATTTATCGGCTAAGCCCTGAATACAAAATGGCATGGTTTCTAATGATTTCAGTTGCTGTGCTTAGCCTTCAACCCGTGACCGGAATTGCGCAACTATCTCAACCCGCGCGATTTGAACTTACCCATGACGATGGCGACCATTTATTCACCATCGTTTCATTGCAGGAAAATGGGATCAGTATGATTCGTCAAAAAGAAAAATCGGAGGGAAGTAAAAAACTTTGGGAAATTTTCTTACTCGATACGGCCCTGCAACAAACATGGAATAGGCAAGTGGCATTGGACAATCGGTTCACATTAGTAGGCTATGATTATATTCCAGGTGAATTATTTTTTCTTTTCCGGCACGGTGAGTCAAACCAGGGGGACCTTCACCTCATGCGTATCTACCTTTTCAATCACACAATACAGGAATTTGACATTACGCCAAAATTGGATTTCAAACTCACCCATTTTATTGTTGTTGGCAACAGTGCCGTGCTGGGGGGTTATGTGGCGCGCCAATCAACGGCACTACTTTTTGAAATGGAATCCAGTCACTTAAAAGTCATTCCTGGTTTTTTCATCAACAATACAGAACTCCTGGAAGTAAAGGCCAATCGGAATAGGACATTTAATGTTTTACTGATAGAGCGCGGAGTAAGAGAGAAAAAACACCTGTTGTTGAAAACCTTTGATGAATCTGGATCGTTGTTGCTGGAGGATGATATTGAAGTAGATCCCGATAAGACAATCCTGGCTGGCACGACCAGCACACTGGTAAACGATGAATTATTTTTAGCAGGCACCTGGGCACAAGGGTCTGGTAAGCAATCCGCCGGCTTCTTTTCTGCACTCGTGGATCCCTTTAATAAACAACCCATTCGTTACTATGATTTTGGGGAACTCCAGCATTTTTTTGACTATATGTCCCCAAAACGCGCGACAAAAATAAAAAGCAGAGCCGATAGGCGAAGGCAGGAGCTAAAGCCACCGTTTTACCGGGCCGATGTTCACATTGTAAAAATGGAAGAAAGCGCTAAAGGATTTTTGCTTCTCGCTGAATTATTCATTCCGGCCATGAACTCGAGCTATCCCCCGTATTACAATAACAATCCTTACTATACCAATAGCCCCGGCTATTATAGTCCCTATGGATTTAATCCGATGATGATGAACCGATACAACAATTCACCTTATTACAATTCGCCCAATTCAAATTACAATCCACCCTACGGCTCTTCCAATCGAAATACGGATGTCTCCATCATTCATTCATCGTTGGTTATATTTGACCAACAAGGAAAATTAAAGGAAGATTTCGGCATTGCCCTGGAAGACGTGAAACTGCAGACACTGGACCAGGTTACCGATTTCTATGCTTCAGAAAAATTCATTCAATTCTATAAGAAAGAAAAGGAAATTTATGCCGCCACAAACTGGGCTGATGGTAATGCCTCGGAGCAAGATACTTTAAAAATAAGTTTGAAATCGGCAAACGATGTGGTTCGTAACGAATCGGGGGACTTGGGTGGAGTCCGTTATTGGTTTGGTCGTTATGCATATGCCTGGGGTTACGAAACCATTAAGAATAAAACTCAACAAACCGGAAGTCAAGTCCGCTACGTGTACTATGTCAATAAGATCAAAATGGAATAGGGCTTGTTCTTTTCTTTTTTTTTGTGGCTTAGTCTACTCCCTTCCTGCCTCGGGTCAAGTCATTCAATTAACCCGTTTCGAGGTACCACTCGGAACAGCGGATTACGAATACCATAAGGTCGTTTCCCTAAAGGAAAAGGGCCTACTCTTGTATCGCCGATTCTTAGCAAAGGAGGGTGTGGTCATGGAAATTACACGAGTAGATACAGCCTTGAATCAAGTTTGGAAAGGTTACATAACCCTTGACCAAAATAATGTGGTGCTACAGTCAACGCTTTACAGGGATAATCTTTTTATTTTGCTTCGTCATTCATCCGGTACGGTTGGGAATTTCCGGGTTTTGTCCATCAACTCGGAACATGGGGAATACAAAATCTATACCATCAAAAATCTGATTCGATTTACACCAATAGAATTTTTAGTGACCCAGGCCGCTTTTTTGATTGGTGGATACTTCAATTATCGGCCGCTCGTATTGCATTACGGAATAACTTCCGGTGAATCGAGAATACTGCCTGGATTCCTGAATGAGCCAGGTGAGTTGATGCAATTGAAAGCATATGAAAATGGGTCTATGGATGTCGTTGTCGGAGCGAAAAATCTGGAGAAGCAAAGAAGTCTTTGGATTCGCAATTACGACGCTGAAGGCAATCTCATCAAAACGATCATACTTGAACCTGGCCCTAAAAAGAATTTGATCTTTGGGCAATCGGTCAAAATGCCAGGTGATGAGCAGGTCGTGGCCGGTGTTTATGGTCGTTTTACAGATTACTCCAGGGGCGTGTTTGTTGCCAATGTCAATCCGGACGGTGAATACCAAATCAACTACTACAACTTTGGTGATCTCCAGAATTTCTTTAGTTATATGAAGGCAAAGCGTGAAAAGCGAATAAAGGACCGTATCGAAAGGCGCAAAATAAAAGGAAAGAAACTAAAGTTCAATTACCGGTTTCTGGTTCATACCCTTGTTCCGTATCAAGACAAATACATCCTGCTGGGGGAAGCTTTCTTTCCAACATACAAATACTCCTCTTACAATACTGGATTTGGTTTTTACAATCCATACAGAAATGATAGAATATTTGACGGCTACCAATATACCCACGCCGTGGTCATAGGCTTCACAAAAACCGGGAAATTGATTTGGGACAATAGCTTTGAAATCAATGATATCAGGACTTTTCAATTGGAGCAGTTTGTAAAAATACATCCGGAAGAAAACCGAATTGTGCTGATGTATCTGTTTCAAAATGTAATTCGTTCAAAAATTATTAAAGACGACAGGGTTCTCGAAGGTAAAACCAATGAAGAGTTAAAAGCACAAGCCAATGATCATGAAATCGAAATCGAGTACACGGAATTGGCTAAATTGGAGTATTGGTATGGCAAGGATTTTTATGTGTGGGGTGTTCAGCGTGTAAAAAACATTTCACCGCTAAAGGCAGACTCAAGAAAAGTTTTCTTTATCACCAAAGTCACCTACCCCTAACGTCCTCTTTTTTTGCTATCTTCGTGCCAGCGTATGCAGAAGAAACTCATTCTCGATTCAGACCTGCTTGATATCACACTCAGTCGCCTTTGCCAACAGCTCATCGAAGCCCACGGTGATTTCCGGGAAACCGTCATATTGGGACTCCAGCCGCGGGGTATTTTTTTGGCCGAATTAATCCATAAAAAACTGGAAAAAGTTGTCCGGGAACCGATTCCACTGGGTTATCTCGATGCTACTTTTCATCGCGATGACTTCCGACGCAGAGAAATCCCGGCCAAGGCAAGTGAAACCCGGGTTGAATTTGCGATAGAAGGAAAAAAAGTGGTACTGATCGACGATGTCTTGTTTACTGGTCGCACCGTACGTGCTGCATTGGACGCCATGATCGCATTTGGAAGACCCGACAAAGTGGAATTACTCGTGCTCGTAGACCGCAAGCATACACGGGATTTGCCGATCGCAGCGGATTATGTTGGCAAATATGTGGATACCCTTGCGTCTCAGCGCGTGCTGGTAGAGTTAGCAGCACAAGGGCACAAACACAATAAAATCTGGTTGATCAACAACGATAAGGAGTAACACCATGTCAAAACTCAGTCAACGCCACCTACTCGGGATAAAAAACATCACGCGCGAAGACATTGAACTCATTTTTGAAACTTCTGATAATTTTAAACAGGTTATCAACCGGCCAATAAAAAAAGTACCGTCGCTACGGGATGTAACGATTGCCAATATCTTTTTCGAAAACTCCACCCGTACTCGGCTTTCTTTTGAACTTGCTCAGAAAAGATTATCCGCCGATGTTATTAATTTTTCAGCCTCCAATAGTTCCGTCAAGAAAGGAGAAACCCTATTGGATACGGTAAACAATATTTTGGCGATGAAGGTGGACATGATTGTGATGCGCCATTCCAGTGCGGGCGCACCGCATTATCTGGCCAAACACATCAAGGCTAACATCGTCAACGCGGGTGATGGCACCCACGAGCACCCAACCCAGGCATTATTGGATGCATTCTCCATCCGGGAAAAATTAGGGGAAGTGGCTGGGAAAAAGATCGCCATCATTGGCGATATTTTACACTCTCGTGTGGCACTTTCCAATATTTTCGCACTTCAAAAATTAGGCGCCGAAGTCATGGTGTGTGGCCCCTCCACGCTCTTGCCAAAATTCATTTCCAGTCTTGATGTGAAAGTGGAACTGGATGTGAAAAAAGCATTGGAATGGTGCGACGTGGCCAACGTCCTTCGAATACAACTGGAAAGGCAGCAAATCAAATACTTTCCTTCCTTACGAGAATATTCCCTTTATTATGGGATTAACAAAAAATTACTTGACAGTCTCAAAAAAGAAATTGTAGTCATGCATCCGGGGCCGATCAACCGTGGTGTGGAAATTACCAGCGACGCAGCCGATTCCCACCACTCCATCATTCTTGATCAAGTTGAAAACGGAGTAGCGGTAAGAATGGCCGTCCTTTATTTGTTGGCCGGGGCAACTTCTTAGTCCCCTTTACTGTTTATGACCTGCGACACCGCCTCCATTTTGATGATCCCGTTTTAGTACCTTTAAGCCCCTTCAAACGTATTTTGTATGATTTACAACTCCATTATTGAAACGATTGGGAACACACCCATTGTGCGATTGAACAATATCTCAAAAAAAATAGCCGGCACCATCCTTGTCAAGTTGGAATATTTCAATCCGGGCAATTCCACCAAAGACAGAATGGCATTAAAAATGGTGGAGGATGCGGAAAAATCCGGCATCCTAAAGCCCGGCGGCACCATCATTGAGGGCACTTCAGGCAATACCGGTATGGGGCTTGCACTCACCGCAATTGCCAAAGGCTATCATTGCATTTTTACCATGTCCGACAAACAATCCCAGGAGAAGATTAATATTTTGAAGTCGGTGGGCGCCGAGGTGATAGTGTGCCCTACCAATGTTGAGCCCGATGATCCGCGGTCGTATTATTCGGTGGCCCGCAAACTCAACAAAGAAATACCGAACTCATTTTATCCGAATCAATACGATAATCCTTCAAACACTGCGGCGCACTATGAAACTACGGGTCCTGAAATATGGACCCAGACAGCAGGGAAGGTCACGCACTATGTTGCTACTGTGGGGACCGGTGGATCGATGTGTGGAACTGCTTCCTTTCTCAAAGAACAAAGCAGCCGTTTGTTTTCCCTGGGAATCGACACGTATGGATCGGTATTTAAGAAATATAAGGAAACCGGAATCTTCGATAAGAATGAAGTCTACCCCTACCTTACCGAAGGTTTTGGAGAAGATATTTTGCCGAAAAATGTAAACTTTGATGTGATCGATCAATTCATCAAAGTGACCGACAAAGACGGAGCCATAATGGCTCGAAGATTATCACGCGAAGAAGGTCTTTTTGTGGGGTGGAGTAGCGGGTCAGCCGTTCATGGTGCGTTGGAATATGCACGTGAGCACCTGAAAAAAGACGACGTCATGGTAATTCTTTTACCCGATCACGGGACGCGATACCTCAATAAGGTTTATAACGACAACTGGATGAAGGACCATGGGTTTCTGGAAGAACGCACCTATTCTACTGCACGCGATATTATTCGCAGCCGTGATGGTCATGAGAGCCTCTTTACCGTAAAGAAAAATTCCACACTCGGAGAGGCTATCCGAATCATGAATAAAGAAGGAATCGATCAGGTTCCTGTAGTGGAGGGGGATGAGTTTGTCGGAAGTGTATCTGTAGCCAATCTGCTGGAACGGATTATCACCGATCCGCAGGTAAAGGATAAACCCGTGGGTGAAATGATGGACAAACCCATGCCTTTTGTTGCGCTGGACAGCACGCTAGATGTCCTTTCTTCACTACTCAACAAAAACAACAAGGCACTGCTGGTGCGGGACGTAAACGAGAAAGCTCATATCATCACCCAGCACGATGTCTTGAAAGCGATGACTTCTTAATGAACTCCTAATTTTTCTTTACTTCAACTTCCACCCGATCGTTGTAACTTGAAAGCGTGCTGGATTCCGGGTACAGCGGAATTTTGCCTCCTTCTGCCTTGACGGAAACCCGTGAAGCATCAATACCCTGACTTACCAGGTATGCTTTTACGGCGTTGGCGCGTTCTTCTGAAAGTACTTTCGCACTCATGGTCTCTTTCTTGTTGGCTCCTGGGTCCATGGCAAAGAATTTCTGGCTAGAACCCCGTACTATGATTTCACGATTTTGTTTTCCATTGCAATGACCGTGAATCTTGATTCTATACTTCGCGTTTTCCTTCATCAAGGAAACAAGTCCGTCCAGTTCATTTTGTGATTCAGAGTTCATGACCGAAGAGTTCCGAATAAAACGCACGTTATTAAAGTCGATATAATCACCGGCCTTCGCTTTCTTCAACTCAAGTGGAATAATGACTTCTCCCTCTTCCCCTTTTGTCAACGCAGGATCGTTGTAAGCAATTACAGTTTTGATTTGCTGATATCCGGGAACTTGCGTCACCAGTGTAAAAGTTCCAGCCTTATTCGCCGGCAGTTTGAGATAGGCTATTTCATTTCCCCGAAAAGCCTGGTATTGATTAGACCGGTTTGATTCCTGAATATGCACTTCGCCCAATACTTCGTTGCCCGACTCGATATTGACAAGCTTAAAGTAAAAGGGTTTACCATCGGGTTTCTTTACAACCGGTTTCGGAACCTCGTGCTTCTTGATCTCGGTTGAATCCGGTTCGACCAACGTTTCAAACAAAACCGAATCTTTCTTCACTTCTGCCGGCTTTTCCTCCTTTTTTACATCCACAGGTTTTTCTACTAACGGTTTTTGTTCAATCTGGGCAGTCGCATCATCCCCCAATTTTCCGATAAACACCCAGCAATCCTTGTACTCGGTCTCGGCTCTCATTTTGATCATGAATGCAAATGCTTTTTTAGGCTCTACGGCACTCAGCAAATAAACATAGTATAGTTTCCGGACCGGGTTGATCGCATATTGAGCGCTAAAATTGTTCTTGTTCGCCTTGTCGGTATACCGAATCGCGTTGTCAATTTTCGCGAAGGCACCAATAACAACATAATAACTCCGCTGTTCGGATGATTGGCCCTGAGCCAGAAAAGGCAACAAAGCGAAAATGGCCAAGTATGAGATTCTTGCTTTCACATTTTTAGGGTTGATTTATCGAAGGTAAGGAATTCTCCGAAACATTGGCAAGTGTCTCACTTTCATTTATAAATGCCTTGAGCAAAGTAAGTCGCAGGCATAGGGGCAAAAGTTACGAGTTTCTCTGTTCCTTCATTCCGGAAAAGGGATTCGTTGTAACCTGCACTTACAGAATCTATTTTCTCCGTTCAGCGGTAAGCCTTTGCGACCCCTTCAGATCATCATGAACCCTTGCACCGTGGGGTGGCTCTTCAATTTTTGGAGGTTGTTGTACCGTTTCCGATGATTTTATTTGTCGTCCAGGATCTCTATTTCAACCCGCACATTACTTTGTGCCTGAGCACTTAATTTGTCATAAATAGGACGCTTGCCACCCCATGACTTAATCTCCATGCGATGAACATCGATTCCCTCGCTTACCAGAAACTCAAGAATCAATTTAGCGCGTTCCTCAGAAAGCATCTTAGCCGAACCGAAGGCTTCTTTTGTATCGTTGAGGGAAAAGAATTTCTTACTCTCCCCCATTGAAATAATCTTTCCAGGTGCGCCACCGTTGGTGTGTCCATGAATCCTGATTTTGTATTTGGGGTTTTCTTTCATCATCTCCATCAGGCTGGTCACTTCTGTACGTGACTCGGGCAGCATAATCGCTGCGTCCTTATAAAAGTAAACACTATACATTATAGCAAAATCGCCCTTTTTCAATCGGCTCAATTCAAAAGGAATAATATGCTGATTGCCTTCTAACACAATTCCTTCCGTATCCTGGGGACGGTTGAAATTCAAATCTTTCTTTACGACCCGATATCCAAACACTTCACATACCAGGGAAAGTTTACCCGATTTGTTCATTTGCCGGACCAACACGTTTTGATTGGCTTTGAACGTCGCAACCTTCCTTGCTCGTTCTACATCCATTACGTCAATATCTCCTGACAATTCTTTATGATCCAGGGCTGTGAATATCTTAAACACAAAGTTTTTATTTCCTTCCGCTGCATCAGCTACGGGTGCAGTTTTGGTCTGGACTTCCTTAACAGGATTAATTTGGCTCGAAGAAGAGTCTGATGTGATAACCGCGCTGTCGGCCGTTTTTTTCTCTGCCTTCTCTAAAACAGGTGTCTCCACATCCTTAATCTCTACTTTGGTAATTACTTTCTCGGTTGCAGGATTTACATCCAACCCCGGACGCGAAGACGCACTTCCCAAAAGCCCGGTGTAAACCCAGGTATCGGAAAATGGAGATTCCTTCCTTATTCTGTTTGCTTCGATGAAAGCTGCCTTCTTGTTTTCCGTGTGCAACACATAGACGTAATACAAATTCCGATTAAGGTTGATAGCCGAAATCGCCTTGAAATTCAACTTTTTGACATCCTCAAGAAATTGCGTAGCGTTTTCCTGGCTGGCAAATGCACCAATAACGACATAGTTGGAATGGGCTGCATCCAAGGTCTGGCTGAACCCCAAAACCGGTAACTTGACCAGAACAAAGCAGATGGCTGCAAAAAGAATAAGCTTGTGTTTCATCGTAGATGGACGTTTATGGGGGTACAAAGATTGCAATTCTTAAGGGAATAATTTAATCAATTATAGCCAAAACATTACACATCAAAGAGTTATCGTCTTGATATTACCAAAAAATTACGCTCCAGGCTTTCCCCGAACTCGTCAACAAGGGTTAAGACATGTTTCCCCTCCGAAGGAGCGAGCGCAAAATGATGTGATATTTTTGTGCTTCCAATAAAATTTCCATCTAAATGCCAGTAAATTGAGGCGGATGGCACACGGTGGGCAACCTCAAAAACGGCAGTTCCCAATTCTCCATTCAGGTCACGGGGTATGAAAATTTTTGCATTGGGCTGTGGATATATCAAATCCATGGCCACAACCACAGATAAATTATTGCAATCCTTTCGGAATGGCGGGAGTGACTTATAGCTTATGTTTTTGGTCCTAAAGTAAAACTCCTGAACCGGCGGCAAGACAAACCACGCCACCGATTTCATCTGGTGCATCAGCACACACTCACTGTGCACCCGGTACTTTTCATCCTTTGACAAGTGAACCAATTTGTGAAATAGGCAGGCTGGGGTCTGAAGCCCGGCCTTGGCAATCCACAACGTATCGATTTCATGACAATGGGCAGCAGCCCGCTGCCCGCTACGGGAGCAAACAGGCACCAGCACCATTTCTGAGACTGGTTGCTGAAACCAGGAATGACCCGGCAATAAAGAAAAAATATCGAATAAGATCGGAGCAGCTGTTTCGGTGCCCACCAATCCCGGCCTCCCCTCTCCATCGGCATTGCCCACCCAAACCCCAACGGCGTAATCCGGATTAACGCCAACAGCCCAACCGTCCCGAAATCCAAAACTGGTTCCGGTCTTCCATGCTATTTTCTTTGAACTGCTAAAATATTTCCAACCGGTCTCTTCCCCCGGGCGAAAAACTTCTTTCAACGTTTCAAACGTAAGCCAAATCGATGCAGCACTCAAGAAAGAGTTCTGTTCCAATCGCGCATTCCTTTCGTTCGCTACAGCAGGACCGGTTAGAAAATATTCCGGCGCGTGAAAATCCTTCTTGTCATATCGGTTCTGTCCGGGATGAATAAAATAATTATTTAGCGTTCTGGCCATGGAGGCGTAGGCCCCCGTAATATCCCAAAGCTTTCCTTCCGCACCACCCAGAATCAATGTAAGCCCATAATGATCTGGCGGTTTATTCAATGTTGTGATTCCCACGTCTTGGAGTAATCCATGGAGTTTTTCATAGCGATACATCCTCAATTCGTGCACCGCAGGAATGTTCAGCGACCGGATCAATGCCTTGTTAGCTGGAACCGCCCCATCATATTCATGCGAAAAATTCTTAGGCGAAAAGCCGTTGATCGAAACTGGAATATCCGGGATCAAGGTTTTCTGCAATATTTTCCCTTCATCCAGCATCGCTGCAAATAAGAAAGGTTTTAGAATACTTCCTGTGCTTCGGCGCGCAGCAATCACATCAACGCCGTCCTGATAAGCTGCTCCGGATTCCGTATTCCCAACATAGGCCAGAACTTTTCCGGTTTTGATTTCCATCACCATTGCCGCCGCATTAAAAATCTGGTTGGCCTTCAATCTTTCGTGGTGATCGGCGATAAGCGCCTCCGTTCTTTTTTGAATGGCTAAGTCGATACTGGAAATAAGTTTGGTTTGCCGGTAACCCTCTTTCATGATGCGATCCAGAAGATGATGGGCGTAATGTGGAAGCGGCAAAGGGTTTTCCGGAATAGACTCAGATTTGGCCAGGTCTAGTGACAGCCCATCTATTTTACCTGCCTTCTTGAGCCGATCAAGGAGTCGGTTGCGTTTAATCTTTAACTTTTCGCGGTTCCTCCCGAGGTGAATTAATGATGGATTGTTTGGCAACACCGCCAGCAAGGCTGCTTCCGCCCAGTTCAATTCCTTTGGGTCTCGGCCAAAATAACGCCAACAAGCCGCTTCCAACCCAACGACATTCCCACCATAAGGAGCATGAGAAACATATAATCCCAGGATTTGTTTTTTTGTGTAGCGCAACTCCAGACGCGTAGCCAGAACCATCTCCACTATTTTTTCCAAGAACGTTCTAGACTGACCTTTTCGCGCCAGGCGCACTACCTGCATAGAAAGTGTACTTCCTCCACTCACTACCTTACCTGCCTTCATGTTCTGTTGGATGGCCCGGCCAATTGAAATCACATCGACTCCCGGATGACTTTCAAATCGTTTGTCCTCATATAAAAAGATCGCTTCCTTAAATTTCTCCGGAATATCCACTTGCTCAGGAAATCGCCATTGCCCGTCGGAAGCGATCGATGCGCTCAACAGGTTTTCGTTGCGATCCTCCAACACTGTGGAGTAGGGATCATTAAAAAGCGGTTTGGGGAGTATAAAATAATAAATGATGACCAGACCAACCAGTACAATCACGATCAGGTTTCGTATCCGTTGCCGATGCATTACAAAAGTTTGTTGGCATGGCGCGAAGCCAGCAGCCAAAGGTTGTTTTTCAAAACATAAACCTCTGTAAAGAAAAGGTCAACCGAAAACGGTGTTGCATTTATTATGCCTGAAAATTTTCCTTTCCCGGTTACGATGGCAACGCCCTCATATACCCTCACCTCCGTATCTCTCACCACGGCACTTTGGTAGGTCAATCTCCCACTTTTCAAATCTCCCAGCACATCGTTACGGGTTTGGTTCAGCCCATTGGAGTGAATATACATCAGACGATCGTCGAGGATCACGCTGAGGGAATCCACCCGACGATCAATCATCCATTGAAATTTCCTTTTGGAAAGATCCAGAACCTGCTCGCCGGTTTCTCTGGATTGGGCAGGAGAGATCAGAACTGCGCTTAATAAAAGTAATGCGGATAAGAATGCGGTCTTCATATTGAGTTTTTTGCGTCCCGCAGAATACGCGGATTTGCGCTGATCAAGATAGAAAATAGTTGTCAGAATCGAGACTTGATTTAAGTGGGTCCGAGGGTCGATCATTTTTGGTCCGCAGATTACGCGGATTTGCGTTGACTAACAGACCCAACTTCTTTTTGGTTAATTTAAGATAGGTGAGCAAAATTTTGTGATGCACCGCTTGAAGCTTTTCAATTGATTTTATTTTCTATAATTTAATTACAAGATTTTCAACTAGAATATCTAATCTGAAACCAATATCCAGTCTCGTATATCCGCGAAATCCGGGAACAAAAACATCACGGTGTCGGTAACGCTTTCACCACCTCCACCACCTTACCCTTTTTTCTTGAATAAATCCCGTGATCATACATGGCCTCACAACTGACCGCCGGAAGATAAAACGTTCCCGCATAACTGGCCGTAAGCAGCACACGGAAAGTCTTCTGTTGATTTGCATTGAGATCAAAATAGGTGTAAACCCTGTCATCTCGGATATCCTGGAAGGTTGACTTATCCCCTGTCGGCCCTTCCTCTGAATTATCCAGGCGCAGGTTATTGATTTCCCAACCTGAAGGAAAAATCTGATTCAAGGCAAGGTTTTTATAATTGCCACGGAAACCAGAATTGCCGATCGTTACGGTGGACACAAATTCTCTCCCTTGTACAAGACGTGTCGGGTCCAGCGGGTTACCATTCTTATCCTCGTAAGCAACTCGCAAGGAAAGATTTTCCTCTGCATCCTGCTCTGATCCCCGTGCCGGCACCCCTTCGGTAATCACTTTTACAAAAAGCGATCCCTTGCTATTGCTTGTAAACTTCAGACTTTCTCCTTTCACTCCCGTCATAGGAAGGCTAATCTGGGCAATGGGCATTTCTGTGCTTACCGATATATCCTTCCCATGGTAAGCATAACTGAATTTCAATTCTCCTTTTTGTTCCGTTCCGGCGAAAGCGCCAACGGATTTCAAACACCAAGCAACAGTCTGTGTACTCATCCACGAGTTGGGGTTGCTCAACGCTGAGGAGATTACTTTCAATAATTCAAAACCCTTCGTTCGCTCATTCAACATCACCAGCGTCTCAAGTATGATGGCCTCATCACGAAGGTCCGAACCATAGGAGTAAGCCATTTCCTGATAGGATGGCACAGCGGTCGGAAGATTTTCAATCAGCTTCTTTCCTGCTTCGGGCTGGCCGGCCTTGACATAGGCTGCCGCCAACATCCATGCCGCAGCGATCGGCAAATTGCCCTGCTCACGCAGTCGGTTCATCGCCCCGAGTTCAGGATCTCCTGCAATGGCCAATGCATACAATCGATAAGCTTGCATCAACTCGCCGCTGCTGTACTCTTGACCCTTTCTCCATGACTGCGCCTTTCCGCGTTGGTACTTTTTCCATCGCCGGATCATATCACTGGGAACAAAATACCCTTTGGCGTCGGCCTCCACCAGGAAATGCCCCGCATAGGTCGAGCCCCAGCTTTCAGAATCTTCACATCCAGGCCAATACGCAAACCCACCATCACGCGTAACGAAAAGTTTTAACCGATTAATACCGGCTTTTACATTGGTTTGGATTGCCGCCCTTTCTCCATCAGTGAGCGCTTTTACCCGATCAAGATATAACTGAGGAAATACCGATGACGTGGTTTGCTCAATGCATCCATAGGGATATTGCATAAGGTATTTCAGTCGCTGACCCAGATTTACCGGGGGCAAACTGGAAACTTCGAGAATGGCTGAGTTGGTTCCGGTAATTCCAACAGCCTCCAAGGTTGCACTCCAGGTCTGACCGGTTTCAACGATGGCATTTTGAACTTTTGTCACCGGTGGATTCGGATTGCGAATTTCAATTTCAATTACATCGGTGGCGCTATACTTTCCAGAAGTTGCTTTCACTTCAATCTTTGCTTTCCCGATCTCTCCTTTTACGGCTAGATCAAACTCTGTAGTCATGTCATTTCCTATCATCATCACCTGTTTACTGGTAGCGGAAGTAAGACTTACCGGACCGGAAACGGTCACCTCCACCTTAATATCTTTGATGCTTGCTTCCATGGTGAAAAGGGTGATGGGAAGTTTCAAGGTTTCTTCAGGACCCAATACACGGGGTAAGGTCGCAAGCACCATCAGCGGCTTACGCACCGGCGTTGCTTTTTCAGCCATCCCGTACGCACCTTCGAATCCTGCCACCACCATGGTTTTCACCGATCCGATGTAGGGGGGCATAATAAAGCGGTGTTCATTGCTGCCGCCTTCCACGGTAAAGGGTCCAAGAAATTTCACAACCGGTTTAAAGCGATTCGTTTTGGAGTCGTCCTCCTTTCCACCCAAAATACCATCTCCCCCGATCGCCATCAACCGTTCAATTCTCCCTCCCAATGCACCCATCACCTGATCGTAGACATCCCAGGTTTTGACACCCAACGCTTCGCGGGCATAAAATCGATTCCACGGATCGGGTGTTTTGAAGTGCGTCAGATCCAACAGGCCTTCCTCTACCACCGCAACCGTATAAGTCATTTTTCTTTTGGCTTGTTCTGAAATTTTGATCACCACTTCCTGTCCTGGCTCCAAAACATCGGGCATCGTGATGATCGGCGCGAGGTGGGTTTGGGGGTTTTCGATTTGAATCGGAATAACACCGTACAATCGTATCGGCAAATCGTTGATGGTTTGCGAATGTGGCTGGAGCAGGGTGATGTGTACGAAAATATTGGGCGTCATTTCTCTGGCCACCTCAAAGCTGAAAGGATTATCACCTTTCTTTGTTTCAAGCCAAAATGTTTCGATCACGCTGCTGCCGTTCTCAACGCTAATCAAGGCGCGGCCCTGGTCGCTGCCCGGAATGAGAAGGTTGACCTTCTCCCCCAAATTATAAGCAGGTTTGTCAGCAGAAAAAGAGAGCATGGTTGCTCCTTCGTTGCCTCCCCGGGCCCGGCCTGCCCACCCCGGCCAATCAATATAAATAATTTTTCCAGTACTGTGTCCTGAAACAGGATCATAAGCTTTGACGAAATACCTACCCCATTCGGGATATTTGATCTTAAAATTCCACGCGCCTTTGCCATTCACTGTCCTGATCTTTCCTGTGCTGATGGGTTGTGAATATTGACCCGACATGAAGTTGGCGTGATTCTCTCCTGAATTATCCCACCACCATTTCCACTGAATCTTGTAAAGGGTCATCTCCACATTATCGCGCGACACCGGATTACCATTTACATCAACGATCACAACATCCACCTTTTGTGTTGTGTCAGTGAGCAACATTCCCCGGGCTTTATCACCCTTGGGCAACCGGATGCCGGTAAAGGATTCATAAGGATAAAAAGGAATGCTAAACCGGTCGATGCTGAAATTGCCGCTTTGTTCAAAAACCTTCCCGCGAAAAACGGCATTCAACATACCCGGGGCTGCATTGGAAACTTCCAGATTTGTATTCACCGTCGCGTTGCCATTACCATCGGTGTACCCTTCAAAGATGGGCTTTACTTCACTGGCAAAATTTCGCGAAGGGTCATCGAAGATAAAATCCGGATAGCGAGCAAATTTGGTTTCGGCGGTGGTCAGCACCACTTCAAATTGTGCTTTAAGATTTTTGCCAGGTGTGCCTTGAAGCCAGTTGACTTTCAACGTGCCGGAAACATTATTCGCTCCCGCCGTCAGCTTGTCAACTCCAAAATCGAGATTGATTTTCAATCGGTTGGGCTTTACCATTTCAACCTTCAGCGGTTGGGCAAACTCGGTCCCACCCACCTTCACGCGCGCCATCCAGTTGCCCGTCGGCGCATCGGGTGAAGTGGTGGTGACAAATTTGTAAAAACCATTTTCAGAACTCGATTTAACCAACCGGCTGGTCACTTGGCCTTGCGGGTTTTGAAGTTCAAATACAACGGGATGATGGGCCGGCAATAATTTCAATTTGTCTTCGAGAATGAAACTTAGGAACAGCGAATCTCCCGGCCTCCAAACACCACGTTCGCCATAGATTAATCCCTTCAACCCTTTCTTCACTTGGTCACCGCCGATATCAAAATTGCTTAACGATAAAGACTCCCCATCCTGCATCTTCAGGTATCCTCGTTGCTGACTGCTCCTGGCAACGAGTGCAAAAGGAGTTTCTTTTGTATTGATGATTGCTTTGCCGTCGAGGCCAGTTGAGGCCGATCCGATCAGCTGTTGCTGATAATCATACATCTCCAATTGAACTCCGGAAAGTGGTTTTGTTGTTTTTAAATCGTTGACCACCACCATCGTGTTGCCATCACTTCCGCGCTTTGCCAGCAACCCGAGATCGGAGGCGATGACATTCCTTTTTATATTCCGCTGTCCGCCATAATAAGAGATGTTACAAGGATTATCGCGTTGTTCCCAATTATACCCCTCCCCATAATAGTAATCTTCGTACGTATCCCAGCTACTGTTTTCGCCTTCACCGTTTTTTGACCAATCATCTTCCTCAAACCCTGTCATTTCATTGGACGAAGTGGTTGCCTCGCCCTCTTCACAGATATATGCCAGATACGATCTCTTGAATCCAATACGGACCTGGTAAATTGCCCCCGGCTCTGCGTTCATCAACTTGGATAGATCCAGCGTGAAACGATTCCATTTTCCAAGATCCGTAACCCCTGCATTGTCCAACGGCATGGTTTTTCTGAACACCGGCTTGCCCACCCGGCGCAATTCGGCACTGCCATCCAGGTCATTGACCTGAAGAAATTGGAGTACATTGTTTTCAAAGATTTTGATAATCTCAACATCCACCGATTTGAGGTTGACGGCTTCAAATGGCATCACCAACCCATCCGTACCGGGAAGAATAGAGCCCTTGCCCGTAAAGCGCACCTCGGGTTTAAGTTGTTCAAAAACTACCACGAAGGAAGAGCCTTCTTTCATGCGATAGTTCAGAATATTTTTGACCCCCATTTCAAGAGTGAGGGTTTTCGTGCCGATTTGCTTGACCGGAGGATATACCAGCACTTCATTGTCTTTGATTTCAAAATCCAGACTTTGCAAATCACCGACGCTGATCAATCCCTGGAGGTCTTGTTTTTCATTGAGCGGATCAGAAAACTGAAGCACAATATGCTGGTTGCCACTTTGCTCCACCCGAACATTCATCACCTTAAAATCGCTGAGGGCAGGGATTTCTACCGCCCGTTCATCGGCTTGACGAATACCCAGACTCCCACCACGGGAAGAAAGTTTAACGGTGCTTAAAGAATCTTTGCGGGCTACATCTTCCACTACAAATAAATGTTGCTTCCCTTCATTGTCGTGTGTCCAGTTTACTTTTAGTGAATTGCCATCCTGAAGGGCATGCAACACCTGCTCAACCGCAGCCGGTTCTGCGAAGTCAGCGGTAACCAGAATCCCTTCGATCTTTTGACGTTTGAGTTCAGTCTTAACATACGGTTTAACATTCAAAATGGACAATTCAAAATTCTGCGGGATCACCTGGAACGTGTATTCAAAAGTTCCGAGCTCTTTAACCACATTAAACAATTTGGAAAGGCGGAAGCTCACCTCATAAATTTGGCCGGAAGTCAACCGGGAAGTCGGAGTAAACTCCAGCGTATGACGGTCAAGCCATCGGGACGTTCCCTTCACAGAAGGATTGAATTCCAATAATTTCACCGCCGTCTCTTGCCCTACAGCAGATGAATCTACAGCGTCCCTCGAAAGAATGATGCGCAGTGTCGAGCCCGAACTGACCACCCCAGCCGTATAGGAAGAAATGTATTCTCCAAATGCCGGGTTGATGGAAGTAGAATAAGGCTTGGTACTTTTGCCAGTGGTGAAGTACAAAACAAGCGCCAGCACGACACCAACAGACAGACCGGCCACGCCGATCTTTTTCCAGGGTAGATTCTTCATAATTTCAATTAGCGGGGCCTGAATTTCGACAGAATTTTCGAGACCAAAAAGTAGCCTCAACCCATAAAATCTATATGCTGTCGGAGATTTTGAGATTTAGAACGGGGGACGAATTAATTCACAGCCGGTCGCTTCCACAAACCACACCCTCCACATAATTTTTGATGATCCCAATTTCAACGGCAGTCTGCGATCCCTCAAAGTCACGGAAGTCATCGTAACGTATATTTTTCAAGTACGCTTCAAGAAATCTCCTTGACAAAGGCGAATAGGACCAGTGCCATTTTTCCTCTTCATATCCCGTCCGACCTTGGGCTTTCGAAGTGTATGGTTGACAAAATCCATATTCGTGGGCGTGGGTCTGCATCCATTGATACATTTTTAATCCATCCCCCGATTCAAAGTATGCATTATCCAGATTGTTGAGGTCCATGTCGGTACCCCAATGATGACGGGAGCTGCCAGGCATGGAACTGTAGTGCAAAATAATTCTGGCCCTTTCGGCAAGGTCGGATACGGAGGTAAGGTTTTTTCCTTCCACGATCGTTTTGCCATTCCATTTATCTTCCCAAATTCCTTTTTGACTTTCAAAATTGCGCGTCGCTGACAGAATCACCATCCGGACTCCCTCCTGCTGAGCCGCCGCCGCCATTTTGATAAATGCGTCATACGCTTCCCTGCGCAAGAAACCGTTTACCGCTGCCCCGGATGAATGGTCAGTTTTGATTTTAGAAAACCGGGGGTCATTCCCGGGATTGAATCTCCCGAGCAGATAGCTCTTGTCGGCATTCAACGAATCCTGTGCATGGGAATACGCACCAAAGAGCGAGCAAATAAAGATAATCAGTGTTTTTCTCAACAGGCCTTTGTTTTTTTTTGACTATTAATCCCGACTGGTATTATTCTTAGGGGATAATGAGGAAGCTCTTTTATCAGGCGAACTACGCGGACACGACTTCCTTTTTTTCATATTCCTCCAAGGGCAAACAGGTACACATTAAATTTCTGTCACCGTATGCATTATCGATCCGGCTTACCGATGGCCAGAACTTGGCCTCTTTAACATACGGCAACGGATACGCAGCCTTTTGACGACTGTAAGGCCTGTCCCATTTATCTGCTGTAATGACTGCAGCCGTATGCGGAGCGTGCTTCAATACATTGTTCTCTTTGTCCGCTTGTCCCTCTTCCACTTCCCGGATCTCATTTCGGATTTCGATCAGCGCATTACAAAAACGATCGAGTTCTTCTTTCGGTTCGCTCTCAGTTGGCTCGATCATCAGTGTGCCCGCAACGGGGAAGGAAACGGTAGGCGCGTGAAAGCCATAGTCCATCAGACGCTTTGCAATATCTTCCACCTCGACTCCCGATTTCTTGAAATCACGACAATCCACAATCATCTCATGAGCACATCGGCCGTGGGTTCCGGTATATAAAATTTTAAAATGCGCACTTAACCTTTCCTTGATATAATTGGCATTGAGTATCGCCAGCTTGGTAGCATTGGTCAAGCCCTCGCTTCCCATCATCATAATGTAGGCATAAGGGATCGCCAGAATACTTGCACTGCCCCATGGCGCCGCCGATATAGCGTGGATGGCTTTCTCTCCCCCGGTTTTCACCCACGGATTGCCCGGTAAAAAGGGTCTTAATTTGTCATTCACACAAATCGGACCCATGCCCGGACCACCTCCACCATGAGGGATGCAGAAAGTTTTATGAAGATTCAAATGACAAACATCCGCTCCGATGATCGAAGGAGAAGTCAATCCAACCTGGGCATTCATATTGGCGCCGTCCATATAAACAAGCCCGCCATGGAGATGGATGGTTTGACAAATGTCGGTGATGGATTCTTCAAACACACCATGGGTGGACGGGTAGGTTACCATCAATGCCGACAATTGATCTTTGTACTGTTCGGCTTTTGCTTTCAGATCGGTTACATCAATTTTACCGTCCTCGTCCGATTTGACAATCACTACTTCCATCCCAGCCATCACTGCACTCGCAGGATTGGTACCATGAGCCGAAGCAGGAATCAATGCAATATTGCGATGGTTTTCATTTCTGTTTTGATGGTATGCACGAATGACCATAAGACCTGCATACTCGCCTTGAGCACCACTGTTGGGTTGAAGTGACACGCCGGTGAATCCCGTAATTTCTTTTAATGCATTTTCGAGTCCGGTGATCATCTCCTGATAACCTTCGGTCTGATTAGCTGGCGCAAACGGATGGATTTGTCCCAACTCTGGCCAGGTCACCGGTATCATTTCCGATGTTGCATTCAGTTTCATCGTGCACGATCCGAGTGAAATCATGGAGTGAACCATGGACAGGTCTTTGTTCTCGAGCCGTTTAATGTACCGCAGCATCTCATGCTCGGAATGGTGCGTATTAAATACCGGATGCGACAAATAAGATCCTTTACGGATAAGCGTGCCGGGCCAATTTGTTTTTCCCTCCTCGACGGCCAATGGTTTTCTATTTTGAGCACCCGCAAATACGCCTACGATTTTTTGGATATCTTCCCAGCTGGTTGTCTCATCGATGGAAATGCCAACATGATTATCAGGAAAGAAACGGAAGTTCATTTGATGTTGAATCGCCTCACGTTCAATGACTTTCTTATCGGCAACCACGACCTTAAGTGTATCATAATAATGTTCATTGATTTGAACGAAACCCAATGTTTTCAGATTGTTTTCCAACGCTCTCGCCAATCCATGAATTCGCAATGCGATTTTCCTGAGTCCTTCCGGTCCGTGGTAAACGGCATACATGCCCGCCATTACAGAGAGTAACACTTGAGCAGTGCAAATATTGGAAGTTGCTTTCTCCCTGCGAATATGCTGCTCACGGGTTTGCAAGGCCATGCGATAACCTGGATTGCCCTGAGCATCAAGGGAAGCGCCGATGATGCGGCCGGGCATCTGACGTTTGTATTCATCTTTGGTTGCAAAAAAAGCGGCATGTGGACCTCCAAAACCCATGGGTACACCAAAGCGCTGGCTCGAGCCAACGACAACGTCTGCTCCCATTTCGCCTGGGGAGGTGAGCAAAAGTAAACTCATCAAATCCGTTGCCATCACGACGGCCACTTCTTTTTCATGCGCCGATGAAATCAATGCACCATGATCTCTGATTGCTCCATTGTTGTCCGGATACTGAATAAAAACACCAAAGATGGCGGGGTCGGTGAGGTCTAGTTTTTGTATATCCCCGATGACCAGTTCGATTCCCACCGGAGTGGAACGCGTGATGAGCACATCGAGCGTCTGCGGAAAAACATGTTGATCTACAAAGAACCTAATTGCATTTTTTTTATTCCCTTTCCGGGAAGCGAATAAGAGATGCATCGCTTCAGCGGCGGCAGTGCCTTCATCCAGCAAAGACGCATTGGCAATTTCCATTCCGGTGAGCTCAATCACCATGGTCTGGAAATTGATTAACGCCTCAAGACGGCCTTGTGCAATCTCAGCCTGATATGGAGTATAGGCGGTGTACCATCCCGGGTTTTCAAGAATGTTTCTCAGTATCACCCCGGGCGTGATGGTCTCATAATAGCCCGCTCCGATGAAGGATTTGTAAATCTTATTTCTGGAAGCCATTCGCTTGAATTCTTTTAAAAACTCAAACTCCGACTTGGCTGAAGGCAAATCAAGCGCTTTAGGAAGGCGGATGTTTGCTGGTACGGTCTGGTCAATCAGTTCGTCGATCGATTTTGCCCGTACCACCATGAGCATTTCTTCAATCTGCCGGGCATCCGGAGCGTTATGACGGGATTCAAATTTTTCCTGATAATGGGAATCAATTTTCATAACACAAAAGCTAAGGGGTCCTACCCTGATTTATTGCAATTCTAAAATCGTTCAAATTCAGAGAAGAAAAAGTTTCCCTCTATTTCGGCATTGACATCGGAATCAGAACCATGGACTGCATTGGCATCAATGGATTTGGCAAACAATGCACGAATGGTTCCGGGCGCAGCTTTCTTTGGATCGGTGGCGCCAATGAGTTTGCGAAAATCCTCCACGGCATTCTCCTTTTGCAAAATCATGGGCACAATAGGTCCGGAAGACATGTAGGAACAAAGTTCACCAAAAAAGGACCGTTCTTTGTGGATAGCATAAAATTTGCCCGCCAAATCAGGACTTAGTTGTGCTTTTTTCATCGCCAGAATGCGAAAACCAGCATCTTCGATCATTTTGGTAATTGCCCCGGTGTTGTTTGCCGACACCGCATCGGGTTTGATCATCGTAAAAGTTCTGTTGGTCGCCATTTCTAATGAATTTGGGTTTTTAGGGTTTAATTTTAATGGCCGCAAAACTATCAAAAGATTCTGGTTAATGGTCACTGGTTTCAGTCAGAATTTGCTGGGTTTGACAACAAGAATCACGAATCCGACGCCAGAACTCATAACTATTTGTATTTTTGCCCCTCCCATGGAAAATCTGCAAGCTTTCAAAGCCTATATCAGCCGGCCCCGCAAAGCGGTTATTATTACCCATTTCAAGCCGGATGCCGATGCGCTTGGATCCTCCCTTGGCCTGGCGGGTTTCCTCAAAAAGAAGGGGCATAAGGTGCAGGTAATTACACCCAGCGATTATCCCAATTTCCTCGCCTGGATGCCGGGCAATGATGAAGTCATTGCGCTTTCCAAAGAATCGGGTGAGCCCGAAAAGAAGGCTGCAGAGCTGATCAGCAAGGCCAATGTCATTTTCTGTCTTGATTTTTCGGGACTTGGACGGATCAACCCTTTGGGTGAGTTGGTTAAAAAATCAAAAGCCAAAAAGGTTCTGATTGATCACCACCTTGATCCCGAAAAATTTGCCGATTTCGTTCAATGGGACGATCATTCAGCCTCTACTTCCGGATTGGTTTTTGAGTTGATCAAGGAACTCGATGAAGAAGCTCAAATCGATGAAGGTATTGCAAACTGCCTGTATGCCGGTTTAATGACCGATACGGGGGGCTTTCGTCACAACAATACAACGCAAAAAGAGTTTTTGATCGCCTCTGAGCTGGTCGGCATGGGTGCCAATCCCAGTGAAGTAGCTCGCCTTATTTATGACACTTCCTCACTGGAACGTTTGAGGCTGACAGGGTATGTCTTAAGTGAAAAACTGGTGGTACTTCCGGATCTGCGAACAGCTTATATGACCATTACCTCAGATGAATTGAAAAAATTCAGTTCTCAAACAGGAGACACGGAAGGGCTTGTTAATTATGGCCTGTCCATAAACGGGATGCGCTTTGCGGTCTTGATGTACGACCGAAGGGATGAAATAAAACTCTCATTCCGATCCATCGGCAATTTCTCGGTCAATGAGTTTGCGCGCAAACATTTTGAAGGGGGTGGACACAAGAATGCTTCAGGTGGGTCCTCCCGTTTGACATTGGAGCAAACAATTCAAAAATTTCTCGCTTTGTTGCCTGAATACAAAGAACAACTCAATCAACCTTAAAACTAAAATCAACTTTAAAATTAAATATCAATGAAAAATCCAAAAGTGCTCACGGGGTTCATCTTGCTGCTGTGTATGGCGTGCTCCAATGTGAAAGAAACCCCAAAAGGCTTTAAATATACGGTGGTAAGAAAAGGCGATGGCATTCTGGTGAAGCCCGGTAAGTTCCTGATTATGAGTATGGTATTTAAGGATGGTAAAGATTCTATCTGGAATGATTCCCGAAAGAAAGATGCCCCCATGGTCGTGATGGTTCAGGACACGATGGCCATGAAAATGGAAGATGGAATTGATGAAATCTTCAGACAGCTTTCCAAAGGAGATAGCATCACTTTCAAGATACCAGCCCAGAAGTTGTTTGAAAAAACATTTCGGCAAAAGCTTCCTGCTAAGATTGATCCTAAAAGTGAGTTCACTTTCAATATGGCGGTAAACGAGGTTTATGACAGCGCCCGCGTGATGAAAATGCAGGAGGAGTTGATGGCCAAACAGAATGAAAAGTATCTCAAGGAACAAAAAGATCAATTGGCAAAAGATGCATTAATCATCGACACTTATATCAAAACCAACAAAATAAAGGCCTTAGCGGATTCATCGGGATTGTGGTATATTATAACCAAAGAAGGCAACGGAAAGAAACCTACCATGTCCGAAACCGTAGTTGTCAATTACGTGGGAAAATTGCTCGAAGGGGGTAAAGTTTTTGATAAGTCAGCAGCGCCAGTTACATTTTCCCTTGCCCGGCTGATTAAGGGATGGCAAATTGGCTTTCCGCTTTTATC